>JBBQUC010000504.1:0-3444 GCA_038212815.1 Cytophagales bacterium | reverse complement strand
TCATGGCCGCCGTAGAAAGTCCATTGCCCCCGGCCTACCTCACCGTAGATGTACCGGTCAGAGGTTTTGCCCTCACCCATAACCAACACATTAGGCTTTACGGCCCCTTTCCGAAAGGCGGTGGTCTGCCCAAAAAACTCGCGGATAATGGGTTCGTGGTTTTGGGTCAGCATGGCGGGGATAACGTCCCACTTGGCCGAAAAATTAAACAGTTCAAAATAGCCTCCCGGCTGATCGAAGCCCTGCCCCGCCGAGGAGTTAATGTCGGAGAACGTTGAAAAGCCGCCGTAACCGCCATTATCGGGTTCAAGCATGAAGTTGCCAAACGCCAGGGTTTTGCTATAATCGAGTTTTTGCTGAGCCTGCGCGTCAATATCGTCGCCATCATAAGTGGTCCCCACAATATCTACCCCCTCGGCGGCTAAGGCAATATCGAGGGTTTCGGCTCCCGAACACATAGCAAATAAATAGCCGCCCCCGGCGCAAAAGGCCTTGATCCCTTTGGCTACAGCCAGTTTCATCTGTGATACTTTGGCATATCCAAACTTACGGGCAATCTCCTGCTGTACTTTTATGTCTTCAACCGACTGTCGGCGGAGATTACGGCCATACTGCCCCGTAAAGTCTTCGTGGTGCAGGTGTAGCCAATCGTATTTGGGTAGATCGCCCCGCAAAATCTCCTCATCATACACTACCTCATACGGGATCTCGGCGTAGGTTAAGACCAGCAGCACGGCATCGGTATTCTCAAACTCCGAGGGACTGACTTTTATGGGCGAATAAACAATGATTTTGGCCGCTTTTTGCAGCGTCACTACGTTCATATTCAGGTTGGGGTCGGCCAATTGCTGCCGGATTCCAGCCGCTTGGGCATCAGAGATTACCTCGGCAAATACGCCCCGAATCCGGCATTCATTGTCGAGGGTTTGGGTGTATTTAAGCAGAAAACTCCCCCCCCGGTAGTTTAGCAGCCACTCGACCTCCTGCTCATCTTTTAAAGCACCATAGGCAATGCCATAGGCTTTCAGGTGATTGGTTTGCCGGTCATCCATTGGAATGAGAATGGCGTTGGCATGGGTAGCTACCACTACCGAAACAAGCAGCAGGAAAGTCAGGTATCGTTTCATAACTTGCGGGTCTATGACGAGACGAGGTATCGGCTTATAATAGATTGTGAGGGGTAGAAACTACTCTAATGTCCAGGCTAACTGATTCATGGGCCTGCCGATTGTTTAACCGACAAGTGAGTACGTACGGGTATTATAACTTGTTAACATGCTAAATGCCAGGCCGTCGGCCTGGCATTTAGCATGTTAACAAGTCTGATCTTCAGGTAATTTATCAGTTCGCCGACGGGCCTGCTGCTAGAGCCGAGGCTGCCTCAGCGGCTGCAATACCCGCGCTATTCTTCTGCGCATACTCGTCGCGTTGACGCTCAAAATGGGCAAAAATCTCCGTGACTGCCTCTACATTTTCAGCAATCTTGCCGTGCATATCGCCCAGATTGGTTTCCAGATATGAGTCGTTTAGCCCGTTCATATTATCAACTTCAATCTGGCCAATTTTTGTAATCAAAGCCGTTTGACTATGTTGAAGGTCTTCCAGTTCACGAACAATTTTATTCATCAACTCAAATTTCTGTGCCTTATCCATAACGCATTTCTTTTGTCAAGTGTACCTCTTTAACACAATACCCGTCGAATGGTTTGATTTCCTGGTAGAAGTGGTTCACCCAGGGCCAGCCGCCGGGCAGCATCCGCATCGTGCGAGGGCAAATACACCAACGGCTGCTGGGTGGCATACTGCCGGATAGTTTGGTAGGTTTGGCGCGATTGGCGCAGGCTGGCGTTGGCACCGGGCAGGTCGTTTTGCAACAGTTGAGACTGGCTATACGACACATCACCCGCAAACAAATAGTGCTTCTCGCCAGTCTGGAGCAACACCGAACAGTGGCCGTGACTATGCCCCGGCGTTGCCACCAACCACAGGTCGCGGGCCGTTGTTAGCGGACAGGCATCGGCAAAAGCATCCACCTGAGCCGGTTTCAGATCAACGAGTGTAGGGGCAAACGTGGCCGGATACAGGGTAGGCAAGTCATTATACGGGTGTTCGAATTCGTACCGGTTTAATAGAACGGGGGTTTTTGAAAAATGCCGCAACCCATCGGTATGGTCAATGTGCAGGTGGGTCAGCACTACCGCTCGAACATCGGCGGGGCGGATGCCGAGTTGAGCCAATTGCCGGTCAATCTCCTGCTCCCGAGCCACCTCGAACCGAAACGCATGGGTGTTCACATACTCGTTCAGCAAGCCCACTCCCCGGAAGTAATTGGGCTGCATTATGGCACTATTCTCCCCCGTATCTACTACAAAAATGCCTTCGGGGTGTTCAATCACCCAGACGTAAATCGGCATCCAATCGGCAAAATGCCGATTCAGCAAAATGTTGGGTTTGCGGAGAAAACCTACCGCTGTCGTGTGCAGGAAGGCATCGGTAACCGCTACTAATCCCGTGGAGATAGCATGTAATTTGATGTTGCCGGGCAGCGACACCGACGTGATTGACTGATTAGCTGGTATTTGGGCTGATGTCAGCATGGGCAGTAAGGTTAATGCCGCGACTGCGCTGGCGGTTTGACCAATAAAAGTTCTGCGGTTCATGGCGTTGTTTGTTTAACGACACAAACGTAGAGCCTGCCCAGCATCCTGGCATTAACAAAAGATAAGAACAGTTCTTAGCGGTTCATAATCCGCTTGCGGATACGACTCAGCGAGATGGGCGTAATGCCAAGGTATGTAGCTAGATGGTGCTGCGGAATCCGGTGAAGCAGGTCGGGCCGGTGATGCAGCAGGTAGGTGTACCGCTCTTCGGGGCTGTCGAGGATAAACGCCGTGAAGAGTTGATGTAACGCCACAAATCGATTTTCCATTACTTTTCGCACCAGCTCATTCATGGCCGGAACCTGCTCATAAAGTCGCTGCAACCCGTCGTAGGAGATAGCCAGCACCCGGCACGGCTCCAGCGTTTCAACAAAGTGGGGACTGGGCATTTGGGTGATAAAACTATCATAGGCCCCGGCAAACTGCCCTTCTGTGAAAAAAAAGGCCGAACGGTCAGTCCCGTCTTTTTCATAGTAAAGACGCAAACAACCAGCCACTAAAAAATAAACCTCCCGAGCCACTGTCCCTGCCGACAATAGCACGGTTTTGCGGGGAAACTCTTTTTCGATGAACGCCGAAGCCACCGACAGCCAATCGGCTTCGGTTAAGGGAATCAGCGTTTCAGCAGCCTGCCGGAGCAGGGTTTGGGCAGTATTGGTCGGCATAGTAGTATACGATGAAACAAAACTACCGATGCCCTGTCAATAAACCAGTGCTATTTTGCCCTGCATCCGGCGCGACTCGATGTCGCGGTGGGCGGGTTGTACATCGGCAATGGAGTAGG
>JBBQUC010000503.1:0-3444 GCA_038212815.1 Cytophagales bacterium | reverse complement strand
AGATGGCCCGAACATTTGGACTGAAGGCGTTGCAGAAAATCCCGAATACGCACCCGCTATACACCTGCTTCTTTAAATTTGCCGAGGGGCCACCCACTACTACCTTTGAACTCAACGGCTGGGGCGACGATCTCGTACACGATTACCTGAAAGCCATTATCATTAACGGGCGCATTGGCGTGTTGTACAGCAACAAAGATTATGGCTGCGAGTGGGATTACGATTTTCGGAATAAACGCTTCCTGGCCGAGGACAATACAAAATTTGGCGTGAATATTATAACATATGCATTAACTAGTTAGACACAGCGATGCACGAACCCATGCATCGCTGTGTCCCAAAAAAATCTAACTTGACTACACAACACTACAAAGACTTAGTGGCTAAACTGCCGCTACTGAAAGCCGAGATTGGCAAGGTGATTATTGGGCAACAGGAAGCCATTGATGAGGTACTGATTGCCCTGCTGGCGGGTGGCCACTGCCTGCTGGAAGGGGTGCCTGGGTTAGCTAAAACGCTGATGGTCAAAACAATGGCTGATGCTCTGGCCATGCGCTTTAAACGCGTGCAGTTCACTCCCGACCTCATGCCCGGCGATATTATCGGCACGGAAATTCTGGAAGAAGACCACGAGACGGGGAAGAAGTTCTTCAAATTCAATCAGGGTCCCATCTTTGCGAACATAGTGCTGGCCGACGAGATCAACCGTACCCCGCCAAAAACGCAGGCGGCCATGCTGGAGGCCATGCAGGAGTATAACGTGACCTATGGCGGCACCGACTACCCCCTGCCCCGCCCGTTCCTGATTATTGCTACGCAGAACCCTATTGAGCAGGCGGGCACCTATCCCCTGCCCGAAGCCCAACTTGACCGCTTTCTGCTCTATATCAAACTGAGCTATCCCTCCGAGGGTGAAGAGTTAGAGGTTCTCCGCAGTACTACCGGCACAGCCCGCCCGGAGGTGAAAACCATATTGTCAGATCAGGACATTATAGCCCTGCAAACCCTGACCCGGCAGGTACACATCAGCGACGAATTGATTACGTACATCAACCAACTGGTACGCGCCACCCGCCCCGACAGTACATCGTCGGCGGTGGTTAAACAATGGTGCGAATGGGGAGCCGGGCCTCGCGCCGGGCAAGCCTTAGTGCTGTGTGCCAAAGCACGCGCTGTACTGAACGAACGGTTCTCAGTCATCCCCGCCGATATTCAGACCCTGGCCTACCCCGTTCTTCGCCACCGCATTGCCCTCAACTTTCGGGCCGAAGCAGAAGGTATAACAACGGATAAAGTGATTGATGAACTAGTAGCTAGAAAGCTGTGACCCAAAAACGATGCTTGACCTCATTAAACTGAACAACCTCCAACTAGCCAGCAAGCTTGTCAGTGATGAACTGCTACTGGGGATTCAGGCCAGTCGGCGGTCGGGGGTGGGTACGGAGTTTGAGCAATTCCGGCATTACCAACCCGGCGACGACCCGAAGCGGATTGACTGGAAGCGGCTCGCCCAAACCAATCAGTATTTTGTGCGGGAGTCGGCCACCGAGAGTAACCAGCACATCCGGCTGCTGCTCGACCTGTCGGGGTCGATGAACTATACCGAAGCGGGGGTTAGTCGGCTCCAGTACGCTAAAATTCTGCTGGCCTCGCTGGGGTATCTGGCTAATCGGCAGGGCGATCAACTCAGTTTGTACGGTCTGCAACACGGAGCCGTTCAGCCCCTGGTGCCACCGGGCCGACAGGCGTTTCAGAAAATTGTGGCCGCGCTAGAACGCGCCACCGCTGCCGGTGCCTGGCAACCGGGGCGGGCGAGTTTCCCGGAGTTCAGTCGGAAACAAAGCGAGATGCTCGTTATAGTGTCTGATCTGTTACAGGTCGATGACGAATGGCTGGCCCTCATTCGGGCGGTGGCAGGCCCACGCCGGGAGATTGTTATTTTTCAGCTTCTGGGCGATGCTGAACTCGATTTTAACCTGAATGGCTTCTACCGCTTTCAGGATTTGGAAACGGGCCAAGAGGTGGAACTACAAGCCGAAACCGTGCGGGCCAACGTTCAGCAACGGATGGCCACTTACTTGACGAGTGTAGATGCGGGCCTACGCCTGCCCCACGTGCAACTGATCCGCGCCAGGTTGAGCGAGCCGTTGGGACTAGTGTTGACGAAATTTTTGCGATGAAAAGTCGAGACACAGATGCGGTGTCCCATCCTTTTTTTATATGCACTTCATTGAACCAGCCTTACTGTGGGGCGCATTGGCGGTAGCCATTCCTATAGCCATTCATTTCTGGCATCAGCAGCGGGCAAAACCGCTGCCCTGGGCAGCTACTCGCTGGCTCACCGAAGCCATGCAGCAGCAAAGCCGGGGCGTACGGCTCGATGATTGGTGGCTATTGCTTGTGCGCTGTATTTTACTGCTTCTGCTAACGCTGTTGCTGGCCCAACTACTAACCAACTGGGTGGTTAGCATCCCAGTACGAACAAAGATTCACCTTGTCGAACCCAATCCGGCAGTAACTAATACATTCCGGTTTGAACTTGAAGCCGCCCGGCAACGGGGAGAGCCAGTGTATTCACTGTCGCCCTTTACCCCCCTCACCCTCCAAACGGCCATTAACCAGCGGCAAGCCGACCAAACGGAACTCAACCTGTACCTAACTACTAACCAGGCATTAGCCAGTGTGCCCGCCATTACCGTTCCTCCGCAGTACCGGCTGCATACCGTTGTCGATTCAGCCAATAGCCCCCGCCCCTTTCTGGTCACAATAAAAGGGCAAAAACTGTTTGTCAATCATCTGGGCCACCTAACCACCCAGCCTGACCCAGCTAGTAGCTTACGGTCAGAACCAGCCATTGCCGGGCCTATCACCGTCTGGCTCGATGATGCCGATGCAGCCGAGCGACACACCATTCGGGCAGCCCTCAACGCCCTGGCAGAGGTGTATGCCCTGAATTTGTCGATAGACGAAAAGCCGGTTGCTAACCGGGTATATGCCTGGGTATTCACCAATCAGTTACCGGCTAAACGGCTACCTCAGACGTTGTATATGGTGTTGGGTAGCGATTCAGCCCTGGCCAATCAGGCAACTACTGACCGAAATATCTTGTTTACTCAGGAGCGGCTGACCCCACAATCGTCGGAACGGGTGGCGACCGGGCAATTACCGGCCTGGCTGGGTGAGCACTTCATTCGGTTTATAGGAGGATCACCCGGTCTCCAACCGCTTACCCAGTCTGAGTTGACTCGGTTGTTTGTCGTCACGCCCCTCCCCAACCGTTGGCAACAGGCGGGATTACAAAATGGGTTGCTACTCCTATTCATCGGGCTGCTTTGCCTGGAACGCTGGCTGGCTTTGACCAAAAATAGATGAATGAACTGAAACGTGCTTTATCGTCGGTAACTACTCAACTCTACGCCAATGCCATGCTGCACTGCGTACTGC
>JBBQUC010000502.1:0-3446 GCA_038212815.1 Cytophagales bacterium | reverse complement strand
AAAAAAACCCGGGCTGGGGGGCGGCTTTCATTTATTGCTGTGTTAATTTGGTTCTGTTTGGCACCAACTACCCACCTCAATAACTACTTACGAACTCTTTTTCGCTTTCTCGACGGGTTTGGCGGGAGCAGCAGCGGCTTTTTCAGCATCTTCTTTTGAGACAACCTCGCCTTTCAGATACAGCACAATGGTTGGAGCTTCGCCATTGCTGGTTACTGTTACCGACTTGTTGAAGGGACCCATCGCTACAGCATTATACGTAGCCGATACTTTACCCATTTTACCCGGCATAATGGGTTCTTTGTCCCAAGTGGGCTTAGTACAGCCGCAGGAGGCAGCGGCATCGGCGATAACAACAGGCTCAGTACCCGTGTTTTTGAATTCGAACACATACGTAGCGGGCTTGCCCTGCTCGATTTTGCCGAAGTCGTGCGTTTCGTTGGCGAACTTAAGAGCGCCTTTCTGGGCGTAGCTAACAGCAACGAATGCAAACATAACTACGAAAAGTGACAGAATTTTTTTCATTGTGATTCTAATGATTATGGTTTGGTTGTTTGACTATAAAACAATACAAAAGGTTTATTGCAAAAGATTTGCCAAAATAAACGTCGGTTAACAATTCTCCAACAAAGTAACGTAAAAAAACGTTTTTGGGAACCTAACCTCGTTTCTATTATTTTTACTCAACAATGAGCGATCAGACCCGCTTATCGGTATCAAACGATCTAGTTAGGCCAGTTTTAACCGTAGCAGCCCTGTGATAACAAACGAAGAAACCTTACCGATCAAGATTCCGACCCGCGAAAAAATTTTAGCTGATTATCGGCTTATCTGCGAAAGTCGGCAGGTGAGTTTACTGGGCAGGCGGGATGTGATGGGCGGACGCGCCAAGTTTGGCATTTTTGGTGATGGCAAAGAACTCGCCCAAGTTGCCGTTGCCCGCGTTTTTCAACCTGGCGATTTCCGGTCGGGGTATTACCGCGATCAGACGCTTGTGGCGGCCCTGGGGCAGTTAGACTGGACCGTAGTGTTTGCCCAACTCTATGCCGATACCGATGGCCTGCGCGACCCCAACTCGGTAGGTCGCTCCATGAATGGGCATTACGCCACCCGCTGGCTCGATGAGCAGGGCCAATGGCGCAATCAGACCGATGCCTATAACTCGGCCTGCGACCTGGCCCCCACCGCCGGTCAGTTGCCCCGTGCCGTGGGACTGGCCTATGCCTCAACCTTATATAAGCAAAATGCCAGCCTGCACCACCTCACCCAATTCTCGCGAAAGGGCCAGGAGATTACCTTTGGCACCATTGGTGATGCCTCTACCTCGCAGGGCCTGTTCTGGGAAAGTATCAACGCGGCAGGTGTATTGCAGGTGCCCCTACTGATGTCGGTTTGGGATGATGGCTACGGCATATCGGTGCCGGTAGAATTGCAAACCACCAAAGGCAGCATCTCAAAAGTGCTGGCGGGTTTCCAGCGCGAAACCCACGACGATGGCACTGAAGACAAAGGCTACGCTATTTTTACCGTGAAAGGCTGGGACTACATGGCCCTGCTGGACACCTACGAGCAGGCCGCCCGCATTTGTCGGGAAGAACACGTGCCGGTGCTGGTACACGTACAGGAGTTAACCCAACCACAGGGCCACTCTACGTCTGGCTCACACGAGAGGTATAAATCGGCCAACCGGCTGGCCTGGGAGCGCGAGTTCGACTGCAACCGGAAGTTCCGCGAGTGGATTATGGAAAACGGCATGGCTACCCCTGCCGAACTCGATGCCATTGAAGCCGAAGCCCTGGCGGTAGCCAAAAAAGCCCGCACCGATGCCTGGAATGCCTATCATAGGCCTATGCAAACCAGCCATGAGCAGGTGCTGGATTTATTGCAGCAGGCCGCCCGCCACCACCCCAAAGCCCCCGAACTGATGGCCATTCGGGCAGAGCTGCAAAAAACGGTTAGCCCACTTCGGCGCGATGAGGTAGCCTCGGTGAAAAAGGCACTTCGGGTCATGCGATTCGATAAGCCAGCCACAAAAGCCAACCTGCTGAACTGGCTGGCCGAGTCTGACACCCTGAACCACGACCGCTACAATTCGCACCTCTATAGCCAGTCGGCCAACTCACCCCTGCTGGTTACGCCCGTTGCCCCGCTGTTCTCCGACGAGAGTCTGGTGCTGGACGGATACCTGATTCTCCAACATTACTTCGACAGTTTGTTTGCCCGCGATGCCCGCGTGGTGGCCATTGGCGAGGATGTAGGGCAGATTGGCGACGTAAACCAGGGCTTTGCCGGGCTACAGGAAAAGTACGGCTCCCTGCGCGTGACGGACACGGGCATTCGCGAAGCCACCATTGTTGGGCAAGGGATTGGGCTGGCCATGCGCGGCCTGCGGCCCATTGCCGAGATTCAGTATTTCGATTACATCTACTACGCCCTCGCCACCCTCACCGATGACCTGGCCACGCTGCGCTACCGGACCAAAGGGGGACAGATGGCCCCGGTCATTATCCGCACACGCGGCCACCGGCTGGAGGGAATCTGGCATTCGGGGTCACATTTGGGGGCCATGCTGAATAGTTTGCGGGGCCTGCATGTGCTGGTACCGCGCAACATGGTGCAGGCCGCCGGGTTCTACAATACCCTGATTCAGGGCGACGACCCCGCGCTGCTGATCGAGTGCCTGAACGGCTACCGGCTGAAAGAACGCCTGCCCGATAATCTGGATGCGTTCTGCCTGCCCCTCGGCCAACCCGAAACCCTCCGCACCGGCCACGACTTAACAGTGGTTACCTACGGGTCTATGTGTCGAATAGTACTCGAAGCGGCCAACCAGGCTGAGGAAGTGGGCATTAGTGTGGAGGTCATCGACGTGCAAACACTGTTACCCTTCGATCTGAATCACCAGGTTGTAGAATCGCTCAAAAAAACTAACCGGGTTATTTTTGCTGACGAAGACCTGCCGGGTGGCGCAACGGCCTACATGATGCAGCAGGTACTGGAAGGTCAACATGCCTACCAATACCTCGACTCACCCCCGCGTACCGTTACGGCGCAGGCCCACCGCCCCCCCTACGGCTCCGACGGCGATTATTTCTCCAAACCCAACGTCGAAACCGTAGTCGATGCCATCTATGCCCTCATGCACGAGTGCGAGCCAGAACGATTCCCAGCTATTTATTGACGGAAGGGGTAAGTGGATTACGTCTTCTACCACTTACCACTTCTAAAAATAATGCACTGTACTATTGATGCCATGCGAGGTTAGGTTTAGCTCCCGGAGGGCGGGGCGGAGGTGGTCGATGGCGAAATCGGGAGTGTCTTGCCGGAGTTGGAAGAAGAGGGAGGGAGTAATCAAGACAGTCAGGTTGCCGCGCTGCACCACTTTTTCTACGTGGTAATGACCACAGATAACCAGCACATGGCAGGGGAGGTCTTTTATCAGGGCC
>JBBQUC010000501.1:0-3456 GCA_038212815.1 Cytophagales bacterium | reverse complement strand
CTACAAAATGACTAAATCAGGCCAGCCAACCCAGCCTGTAGGCTTGTTCTAATAGATAGCATACCCGTATTGCCCGGCTCCAATATGCCAATGTCCGACAACTGGTGATTACCCTGGACTATTTCCCCTCATCAACTCGGCTCTGTTTTCGATTACCCCTCAGGAGGTAACCAGCTAGTACGGCACCGGCCACTACATCAAGCCTGTTGAAAGCCCCAATCTGCCCAATTATGGGATGGTGCGCAAGTGGAATCTAGACTATATGTATGAGCACGGGTTTGTGCTGGATAAAATTGCCAATCGAGTAACTCTGCAACAGGCACAGGGCATACTGGTCTGATTGGTGGTAGCTCTACCGGTTTTAGTGAGGAGACCTACCGCAGCTCCCCTCGGTAGAAATAAGCCATTTTTTGCTTTGCTCTCTGCTATGACGATTGGTAAATCTGCCTATTGGGGAATCGGAATCTTGGGGATGGCATTGGCAATGACCCACTGTCGTCAGGAGCCGGAGGTCGTTGATTTCAACGCCCAGATTCGGCCTGTCCTGAATGCAAACTGCCTGCGCTGTCATGGCGGGGTTCGGCAACTAGGCGAGTTTAGCCTGCTTTTTCGGGATGACGCGCTGAAAAAGGCCAAATCTGGTAAGTTTGCCATTGTTCCCGGCCACCCGGAGCAGAGTGAATTGATAGCTCGCCTGCGCCACCACGACCCCGACGAGCGGATGCCACTAAAATCCCCTGCTATTAGCAACGCTGAAATCAGCCTGCTCGAAACCTGGATTCGGCAGGGGGCAGCCTGGGAAGACCACTGGGCCTATGTTCCACCCAAACGCCGGGCTATTCCTGATGCGGGCGGGCAGTGGGCAATCAGCCCTATCGACCACTTTATAGCCCAACGCGCTGAAACGGAAGGCTTGACTCCCGCACCCGAAGCCAACGGGGCCACGCTGCTCCGCCGGGTTACCCTCGACTTGATTGGGCTGGCCCCTACAGCAGCCGAGTACAAGGCATTTGCTCAGGATACATCCCCTAACGGCTACGCGAAAGTGGTTGACCGCCTGCTACGCTCCCCGCATTACGGCGAACGCTGGGCAGCCATGTGGCTCGACCTGGCCCGGTATGGCGATTCGCAGGGGTATCAGAAAGACCGCGCCCGGCCCGTTTGGCAATACCGCGACTGGGTGATCGATGCCTTTAACCACGACATGCCCTTCGACCGGTTCACCACTGAACAACTGGCGGGCGATTTACTTGCCAACCCCACTACCGACCAGTTGATTGCCACCGCCTTTAACCGCAATACTAACACCAACGACGAGGGCGGCACCGACGATGAGGAGTTCAGAACGGTGGCCGTGCTGGATCGGGTAAACACCACCTTCGAGGTTTGGCAGGGCACCACCATCAGTTGTGTGCAGTGCCACAGCCACCCCTACGATCCCTTCAGACACAAAGAGTATTACCAACTGGTAGCTTATTTCAATAATACTGCCGATGCCGACCGTACCAACGATACCCCAACCCTGAATGCCCTGACCTCGGTGCAACTGCGGCAACTCCAGGCACTGCACCAACACCCTGACAGCCTGCCCCCCGCCCTGCGTCCGGCCAATACGCCCATTATGCACGAACTACCCGCCGATAGTAGCCGCAAAACCTACCAGTTTGTGCGCGGTAACTGGCTGGTTCATGGCGACGAGGTACGACCTACCCTACCCAACTCGCTAGTCCGCTTTGCCAAAACTCCCCTGGCGCGGCAACAGCACGACCGGCTGACGTTAGCTCGTTGGCTTGTAAGTCGCGATAACCCCCTGACGGCCCGCGTAATGGTGAACCGGCTGTGGGAGCAACTCTTTGGGGCCGGGCTGGTGGGTACCCTCAGCGATTTTGGCACCCAGGGCGACCGCCCCACCCATCCCGAACTGCTCGATTATCTGGCCCTGCGATTTCGGGACGAATATCGGTGGAGCATGAAGAAACTGCTGCGCGAACTGGTGCTATCCGCTACGTACCGGCAATCCTCGAATGTAACGCCTGAAGGCATGGCAAAAGACCCCCAGAACCGGCTGTTGGCCCGTGGCCCACGGGTACGCCTAACCGCTGAGCAGGTACGCGACCAGGCTCTGACGGTAAGCGGCTTGCTATGCCACGAGCAGTTTGGCCCGCCCGTAATGCCTCCACAACCCGATGGCGTATGGCAGACCATTCGGAATGTGATGAAGTGGAAAGAAGCGGCTGGCGAGGATCGGTATCGGCGCGGGATCTATACATTTTGGCGAAAATCCAGCCCCTACCCATCGTTTGTCACCTTCGATGCCCCCAGCCGCGAGTTTTGCGTTTCGAAGCGGGTACGTACCAACACGCCCCTTCAAGCCCTAGTCACGCTGAACGACCCCGTCTATTGGGAGTCAGCGCAGGCACTGGCGGGCCGGGTCAGTAACTCAGCCAATCCTATTGACGTTGCCTATCAACTACTCATGGGTCATAATCCCCAGGCGGCTCAACTAGCGTCGTTACAGAAATACTATGCCCGGTCGCTCACTTATTACCGCGTCCATCCCGCCGATGCCCGGCAGGTTATTACGCTGAAAACCCTGAAGGCTACCCCTGAGATGGCCGCGCTCACGCTGACCACCAATGTGTTGTTGAATTTAGACGAAGTCGTCACAAAAGAATAACCATGACCAACATCCTCCACGAACTGGCTAATGCAGAAGCCCACGCCATGCGACGGCGGCATTTTTTGCAACGCTGCGTCACCAACATGGGGGCAATGGCTCTCGGTTCGCTGCTGTCCTGCGAGCGGAAAGCTCCCGACCAAACTGATGCGCTGAATCTACTGGCTCATTACGCACCGAAGGCTAAGCGGGTTATATTTCTGCACATGGTGGGGGCACCCTCGCAACTGGAACTGTTTGAGGAAAAACCACTATTGCGACAACTCGACGGGCAAGACTGCCCACAGTCGCTGCTGGCGGGGAAACGGTTTGCGTTTATTGTGGGCACCCCTAAAATGCTGGGACCTTATGCCGAGTTTAAACAGTACGGCGGTACGGGTGCTACGGTGTCGAACCACCTGCCCCATTTCAGTCAGGTAGTGGATGAAGTCACGTTTTTGCGGGCCATGCACACCGACGAGTTTAACCACGCCCCGGCGCAGTTGTTTTTGCATACCGGCAGCCCCCGGCTGGGCAGGCCCTCCTTTGGGTCGTGGGTAACGTATGGCCTGGGTTCCGACAACCAGAACCTGCCCGGATTTATTGTACTGGCCTCTGGCGATGCTATTCCGAGTGCGGGCAAGAGTATCTGGGGTAGTGGGTTTCTGCCTTCGCAGTATCAGGGCGTGCAGTTCCGCGCGGGGAAGGAGCCGGTGCTTTTCCTCAACGATCCGAAAGGTGTGCCGCACGATCTTTCGCGACGCATGCTGGATGGGTTGCGCACCCTGCACGAGTTGGAG
>JBBQUC010000500.1:0-3464 GCA_038212815.1 Cytophagales bacterium | reverse complement strand
GCCTGTAAGCCGAGGTGCCAGCTATTGCTGATGGGGAATAATACGGCCAGTGATAGCAGCCCGCCAGGGTGCAGTTTAATGTTGCTTGGCCCAACTGACCGGATCAACTGGTTGTTCAGCGAGGGCGCGTAGGCGGCAATCACCGCAGCGTCGGTACCGAAGATACCGCCCCGTACGCCCAGTTCGAGAATGGATGAGCGGGCAGGGTTTTTCCGGCTGCGCAGGAAAGTCCACGATACGACCGGCCCTACCGTCAGATACATATCTTCGGAAGGCCGCTGCCGGATTTCAACCGCCGAGCGGGGGATTCCCCGCTGATCGGCCAGACCCAGCAAATAATCTTTGTAGGCAGCCCGCGTAAAGTAGTTCTGGTAGCCCAGAGCGGTACCAACGCCAAAGCGAACGGCCTTGGTTGGTTGGGTAAAGTAGTAATCCAGACTAGCAGTAAAGTTCAGCCCTGTTCCATTGTAGAGGGTGTTATCCCGCTTGTTGGGGCCAAACGTGTTCTCCCAGGTACCACAATAGGCGAAGTTCGCCCCGGTGTATAAACCCAGCCGCCACGGGCCGGGTCGCCGAACGAGTACGAACGTCTGGAGTGTGGTATCGCAATCGGTCAGCTCGTTCAGGGCACCATACTGGGCCTTGAATTCACCGCGCCGGACGGTATCCGTGTAAATGCCTTTCCCTAAGTTGAAAAGCGGTTCTGGATCGCCCTTTTGTGTGCTTCGGGCAGGAGTTACTCCCGAAGCCGAGGTTCGCAGGGTGTCGGTTTGTTGTGAATAACCGATTAGTGGGGTGTTTAAACCTAACAGGGCAACACCCGTCAGTAGCTGGATAATTTTACGCATACAAACAACTGGTTTGTTTCTGAACCATGAAATACTGTGATGAAAACCAATTTTCGTTCATTTGACCAATAAAATTTAGCAAACGGTCATTTTTCAGGGTAATCGGGTGCTTGACTGGCTTTATTTCCGAAATAACCCCCGCAATCTTTGTTTAACTGAAGTTTACGGACGTTTGTTGATGTTCATCGGCACAAACCTAATGGGAATCATCACTCAAAACAACCGTTTACCTACCGAAACTGTTAATAAAATTTATTTGCTATTATTTTTCTGACGACCAAACCCCCTGCTTGTAACAAGATAGCGCCTGTTTTACTTTTTTCAGCGGGTCAATAATAATCATCGTGTTCATCGTCGTACCGACTTTCGAACTCGTTATCGGGGGCGTATCGGCTCCTCCCTGCCGTTTTAAAGGCAAGTGCTTTGGCCAGCAGTGAAATCTGACCGGCATGGTATGTATCGTGGTCGATAATCCCGTGTAGCATGTCATAATACGTATAATCACGGCCCGGAACGATATCTTCCAGAAACTCATCATCATCCCGTTTATCGAGTTCATTAATGAGTTCTTCCTGGCTTAAACTCAATTCCATTTCGAGGGCTTCCCACTCAAAATCATCAATTTTATCGGGCAGCGAACCGAAGTTTTTTTCGGGGGTAAGAATGTCGAATTCAGCGTCGCCCTGCATTTTTTTTACGCAGAAAATCCGCCAACTGGTCATGTGAAAAACCAGTTCAGCAATCGTATGCGTATTGGGGGTAATCCGTTTCCCAGCCATGTCGGGGGTTACGCCCCGCAGCACCTCGACCACCGATGGGCCGTGCCAGGCTTCTTCACCTTCATAGGTGGTATTGAGCAAATCAATGATCCGCAGTAATTCGTCGTTATTCTGGATAGTTTCCATATACTAATGGCTCAGCAACCTGGGCCGGTAGGTAGCTGTCAGTTGCCGCAAAGGTAAGCGAATGTACGGGCTTGCAAAAAAAACAGGTTTCTTTGGTAACAACTCGCCAAACAGCAAAATAGTTAACCGCCGACTAGATCGGCACTATAATTGTTAGTTGCCCTTTCCAGCGATTTTGCACCAATTTTCAAGCCAGTATGCGTGTATTGCTTCTCTTTCTGTTACTAAGTGCATCGGCCTGGGGGCAGATCAACAAGCCTGTGCGCTATCAACAGGAAGTAGGGAGTTATTTTTCTACTACCGGCGAGATTCCATTCTGGCACCAGGCCAACCAATACGGCATTGTACCCCGAAACCAGCCGGTTGTTACCCTGCGTTCCGCCTGGCGGGTCGATTATCACGATGCCCCCCACAACCGGTTAGACAGCCTCCGCGCCCGCAACCGCCGGGTCGATTGGGGATGGGGGTTTTCAGGGGTGGTCAACGCGGCCAAAGAGTATCAGGTAGTTATCCCCGAAGCCTACGCCAAAGTGAAACTAAACCACGTAGAACTCTACGCCGGCCGTCGGCGCGAAGTGGTTGGAATAGCCGACTCGACTGACGGCATGGGTTCGTACATCTGGTCGGGCAATGCCCTGCCGCTAATCAAAGTGCAACTGGCCTTGCCTGAGTACTGGCCTGTCAATGGCACCCTGGCTATCAAAGGATTCTATGCCCACGGCTGGTTTAACGACGGCTTTGTGAAGGGGTCTTTACTGCACCAGAAAGCCCTGTATATCCGCCTGGGAAAGCCATCCTGGAAGGTAAAATTCTACGGCGGCATAAACCACCAGGTGCAGTGGGCCGGTGGCACCGACCGCCTGCCGGGCGATTTTATCAAGAATGGCCAGTTTCCATCGAGTCTGCGTGATTATGGCGATGTGATAACCGGCTATAGCGAAAATCTGCGTACCGACATCGACACCACTAAGTACAGTGCCTTCGACCGGGGAAACCGCATTGGTAACCATCTGGGTACCGTTGACCTGGCACTCGAACTGGCACTCAACCGCATAACGCTGCGCTTGTATCGGCAAAGCATTTATGAGGATGGGTCGCTGTTTTACCTGACAAATATTGCCGATGGCCTGCACGGACTCCAACTCCACAATACCCGTCCCCGCCACCAAACGGGCCTCCGATTCAATAACATTGCGCTCGAATACCTGAATACGTATAGCCAGGGGGGCGATCAGTTTGTGGACACGAACCCGCGCTTACGGGGACGAGACGATTATTTCAATAACGGACAGTATAGGGATGGGTGGTCGTATCTGGGGCGCACCATTGGCACGCCGTTTATCCCCAACGGCAACGATACCCGCGCTGACCTACCACGCTATAGCTATACCAATAACAACCGGGTTCGGGTCTATCATATCGGACTTTCAGGGTTGATTGCCAATAGTATAGCCTTCAATCTCAAGGCTTCGTATAGCCAGAATATTGGCACTTACACCGTACCGTTTGTCCCCACCGTCAAGCAGTTTTCAGGGCTGTTTGGCCTTGGCGTTCCCCTGTCTATCCTGGGTGGTATTCAGGCAACAGCCTCCGTCGCCTTCGATCAGGGGCAACTGTACGATAACAGCCTTGGCTTCTTTGTCAGCATTCGGAAAATCGGGGAAATCCGCTCTCAATTAGCAAAACGGTAGGCTGCACCGCCAACCAGATT
>JBBQUC010000499.1:0-3481 GCA_038212815.1 Cytophagales bacterium | reverse complement strand
CGTTTGTGGGCCGTTGTTTGAGCAAAGACGGGGGCTACCGCCAGGCAGACAAAAAGAAGAGTCAGTCGCATATACCGTGTTTTTAACCAACTTTGTTGTTTAGTCAGGTGCATGGATCATTCCTGGCTGCACCTTTGCGATTAAGTCGATCTATATGCGGTTTATACTCATAGCCACCGGGCTGCTGGCAACTATCCAGCTACCGGCCCAAACTCAGTCTTTTACCCATGCCGATACCCTGCGGGGGGCCATCATGCCCGAACGCGCCTGGTGGGATTTAGCGTTTTATCACCTCCGGGTGCGGGTCAACCCCACCGACAGTACCCTGAGCGGCAGCACCACCGTTCGCTACCGAGTGCTTACCCCTAGCCAAACGCTGCAACTAGACCTGCAACGCCCCCTTCAAATCGGGCGCGTTGAGCAGGACGGGCAACCACTAACCGTTCGGCAGGATGGCGATGCCTGGTTCATTACCCTGAAAAAACCCCAACAACCGGGCCATACCGAAACCCTGACGGTGCAGTATGCGGGCAAACCCAGGGTGGCGCGTCGGCCACCCTGGGAGGGCGGAGTGACCTGGAGCCGCGACAGTACCGGGCAGTGGTTTATTGCTACCTCCTGCCAGGGCCTGGGTGCCAGCGTGTGGTGGCCCTGCAAAGACCATATGAACGACGAACCCGACTCGATGGCCATCAGCGTAACCGTACCCAAACCCCTCCAGGATGTTTCCAATGGTCAACTCCGGCGCGTTACCGACAACCCCGATACTACCCGCACCTTCGAGTGGTTCGTGCAGAACCCCATCAACAACTACGGGGTAAACCTGAACATTGGCCGGTATATAGGCTGGGCCGATACGCTGCACGGCGAGAAAGGAACCCTGGCCCTCCATTTTTACGCCCTGGTAGAGGATGAGGGCCGGGCGCGGACGCAGTTTGCCCAGGTGAAACCCATGCTGCGGGCGTTTGAGTACTGGTTTGGCCCGTATCCATTTTACGAAGACGGGTATAAACTGGTGCAAACGCCTTACCTTGGCATGGAGCATCAGAGTTCGGTCACCTATGGCAACCGGTTCCGGAATGGGTATTTGGGCCGCGACCTCTCTGGCACAGGCTGGGGTCTGAAATGGGATTTTATCATCGTGCACGAAAGCGGGCACGAGTGGTTTGCCAACAACATTACCTACAAAGATGTAGCCGATATGTGGATTCATGAGAGCTTTACCAATTACGCCGAAAACCTCTATACCGAATACTACTTTGGTAAAGATGCGGGAGCGCAGTACGTGGTCGCCTGTCGGCGGCTAGTTCGCAACGACCGGCCCATTATTGGTATCTATACTGTAAACCACGAAGGCTCCGGGGATATGTACTACAAGGGCGGTAACATGCTCCACACCCTGCGGCAGTGGGTCAATAACGATGCGCAGTGGCGGCAAGTATTGCGGGGGCTAAACCAGCAATTCTACCATCAGACTGTAACGACCGGGCAAATTGAAGACTACATAGCGCAGCAAACCGGCCTGCCGCTGAAACCTTTTTTCGACCAGTACCTGCGCGATACCCGTATCCCCACGCTCAATTACCGCCTTACCCGCCAGGGAGTTCAGTACCGCTGGACCAACTGCGTGCCGGGCTTTACCATGCCTGTGGCCGTATGCCTGAATAGCAACGGCCCCACCCGACTGCTAAACCCCACTGCCACCTGGCAAATCCTGCCCGAACGCAGGGTTACTGCCCTGACCACCGATGCCAACTGGTATGCACTGACCAGGCGGGTTCATTAATCAGACAATCAACCCTTTATACTAGTACATAGATGGAAACACCCCCCGTAGTACTCTCCGCAGCTGTTGGGCCCGATTTACCGAAGGGTATTCCGTTTGCCCTACAGTTTGCCACCGCTGACGAAGCCCGCGAACACCGAAAAAAAATGTTGGTTATTGCCTTTCGGCTATTCGCCAGGTTTGGGTACGACGAGGGGGTAGCTGGCCATATCACCGCCCGTGACCCGGCCCATCCCGACCATTTCTGGGTAAACCCCTTTGGTGTGGACTTTGGGAGCATTTGCCTGTCAGACCTGATTTGTGTGAACCATAGTGGAGTAGTGGTGCAGGGCAAATACAGTGTAAACCGGGCGGCTTTTGCCATTCATTCGCAGGTACACGCAGCCCGCCCCGATGCCGTGGCCGCTGCCCATGCCCATTCTATGTACGGCAAAGCCTTTGCCACCCTGGGCCGCAAACTTGACCCCATTACGCAGGATGCCTGCGCTTTCTACGAGGATCACGGCCTCTTCGATGATTATTCGGGGGTGGTGGGCGAACTGGAAGAAGGCCAGCGGATTGCCGCAGCCCTGGGCAATAACAAGGCGTGTATTCTCCAGAATCATGGCCTGCTTACCGTGGGCAGCACCGTTGAAGAAGCCGTCTGGTGGTTTGTGACCATGGACCGCAGTTGTCAGGCCCAGCTTATTGTCGAGGCTACCGGCTACAAACCCATTCATATTAGCCACGAAACGGCCCTGCTCACGCGGGGGCAAATCGGGCATCCCTTTGCGGGGCTTTTCCAGTTTCAGCCGCTCATGCAGCGAATCCTGAAAGCCGACCCCGACCTGTTCAATTAACCTACCGTATCCTACACATGACCAATAGCTTAGACTACCCACCCGCAGAATTTCGGGATATACTGGATAAAACGACCGATCTGCTGCTGGAACAGTATCGTAACCTCCACACGCAGAAGGGGTTCAATGCCCCGGAGCAGGCTGTCGTTGCCGCTTGGTTTAATGAACCTCTGCCCCGCATCGGCACTGATTTTCAGCAGGTTCTGGACGACGTGCAGCAGCAGGTATTTGCCTCTGCCACGGGTAACCTGGGGCCAAATATGTATGCCTATGTGATGAGTGGTGGTAATCAGATTTCTACCATAGCCGAGTTGCTGCTGTCCACTATCAATCAGAATGGAGCTAAATGGCATTTGTCGCCTGCCATGACCGAAATTGAGAAACGGGTGGTGAAGTGGGCCGCCGAAATGATCGACTACACTCCCGAAGCCGGTGGGGCGATGGTGAGCGGTGGGTCGGAGGCCAACCTGGCAGGGCTAACCGTGGCCCGAACGATATTTTTCAGGCAGCACGACCTGAATAAAACAGGGCTGTTTGGCCAGAAACCCGTTACCGTTTACTGCTCTACTGAAACCCATAACTGCATCGACAAGAGTGTGGGACTGCTCGGGATTGGTACTAATCAGCTCCGGCGGATACAGACCAACGCCGATTTTACGATTGATACCACCGCGCTGGAAACCCAGATTCAGGCCGACATACAGCAGGGAGTTACGCCCTTTTGTCTGGTAGGCAATGCGGGTACGGTAAATATTGGGGCTATCGACGACCTGACTACCCTGGCGCACCTGGCCAAAAAATACGACATGTGGTTTCACGTCGATGGGGCCTACGGTGGGCTAGCCTCGTCACTACC
>JBBQUC010000498.1:0-3488 GCA_038212815.1 Cytophagales bacterium | reverse complement strand
ATATACCGGCAGGTACTTTACGTCTTTGGGCTGGTCGTAAAAATGCAGTTGCTGCATTTCCAGTTCGTTCTGCGCATTCAGCCGGATTTGCTCATGCCACGACTGGTCGGCCCCAAACAGGTACACATCGGAAAACCGCCGGTTGAGCATCAGAAACACGGCCGCTACCACCACCGTTTGCGACTGAGCCGAGCCTAACCCACTGGCATAGAGCTGGTGCCGAAGCCAGGTAAACCCTTTTACTACCGTATAGTTGAAATAAACCAGGGTAATGGCCTTATTGCCCTGCTCAACCTGCTGCACCAGATAAGACCCCCGCGCCGATTGTGGTACGTAGAGAAACATGGGCCAGGTTACCTCGTGTACCAAAGCCCGCTGCAATCCCCGGAAAGGACTATCGGCGGGCGATTGGGCATTGAACGAAAACAGGGCGGGGTCGAGGAGTACGTAGTTTTGGGGGCGCAGTTGGCTGAAAAAAGGCGAGTCGGTGAACAGATTCACGCAAACGACCTCGGTACTTTTGATAAAATCGAGTTGGGTTGCCAGTGAGTCACGCAGCGAAGGACCATTGCCCAACACGGAGCAGGCCGACCGGGAGGTTGGGGGTAATGACACCGAAAATTTGGATTGTATGACCACTTTCAGCAGCGAAATCAGGGAGTCGGCCAGATTGGCAAAAAAGAGAGTCAGCGATTTGTAGATTCGTTCGAGCATTGAACGCGGTTGTCAATAGCTTAGATGATAGGGGCAAAATAACGAAAAAAACGCCAGACCCCGGCTCACCACTCTTTTGCCAGAGTCTGCTTGGGCGATGGCAGGGCACCCATATTCTGCTTAAACCGCACTAGACCCAGTTTTGGTTGCTGGTTGGCATCGAGTGCAACGCCCAGATCGAGGAGGGCAATTTGCTGCTGCTGGCAATACCGATACAGCCCTTCGATAAGCATCACGGCCGGGCTATAGGTGCGGTACGCCAGGTTGTCGGCGGGGAGAAAAGAGTATAGAATGGTGGCACTAACCCGAACGGCTATGGTGAGCGTAGTCATTACGGAGCCATTTAATACCACAAAGACCAAAAATTTTTCGGGAAAATCAGTCAGCAACGCCCGCAACCGGTCGATGGGCAGGGTAAGGGCAAACCCCTGTTGCTGGCGGCTATCGGTAATGTAGTTGACTACGGTGTCGATGCAGGGCTGTGACCAGTGCTTAAACTGAAAACCTGCCCGCTGGCACTTCCGCAATCGCCGACGTTCGGATGCATGCATCCGGTCGATGAGGGGTAAAGGGGTTACCGGTAGATAAAAGGTGACTGGTTGTTCCACCACCCGAAATCCGTGTTGAGTCAGAAAACCAATCAGCCGGTCGATGTGTGCCGGGGCGTAGCAGCGCGGGGGATGGGTCAGCCGGATCGACGACATGCCTGCCTGGCGGGCGGTGGTCTCCAGGGCCTGCCAGAACAGGTCGAGGGCAGGGTCAGAAACGCCTTTGGTCAGTTCAATAGCCCCAAAAGAAGCGGCCTGCGGGCTAATTAGCTGGTTTTCGGCGAGGAAGAAGGCACAGCGGGCAATAGCATAACCCCGTTGCTCACAAAGCAGGCTCAGCACCTGAGCTGGGGTTGGCTGCTGGAGTAGGTAGGCCCATTCATTGAAGAAAAAGCCAGGCTCGGCGAACGGAGGAGGTAGTGGAGCAGTCCGCCTGTCAGAGAGAACGATACGGAACCCATTACCCACGCTCGTGACCAGTTTTTCGATTCAAAGTCATAATGGCAAATATACCCGAACCGGCCTGCTATACATGCTAAACCACCTGACAAACCAGAAGATACTCCTGATTGGGCTGTTTTTTTGCCTGACCTTACTGCGGGTTCAAGCCACTCAGGTGAGAGCCGCCACCCCCGCCGTAGCCAGTCCACTATCAGACACCTGCCCGGTGATTACCTCAACCGGTTCGGCTACGGTAGGAATTTGCTCCGGGCAACCGGTTCCGGTTTTATCGCTGACTACCACTGCCACTAACCCACCGTATAGTATTGAATTTGTCAGTTTTACCGTCGCGCAGGCTAATCCCTATACGGCTACTCCTAATTCGGGAAAGACACTGCTGGGAGATGCCGGTTTGTATAATGCCACTGCCACCCTGTCCGACATTACGTTTCCGGGAAATAACGGGCCAACGCCCATGATGTATTATGTATATGCCTGCCTGAAGCCCGTACCCACCGACCCTGCCTGCTCGCCATTTGCCAGTTATACCGTGGTTGTTTCGCCCAACCCCGTCATTAAGGTAACAACGAGCGGAGTATTGTCCTGTCTTCAGCCAATAGTAACTGTACACGCCACCATAACCAATGCTGGCAGCCCCTATCTGTTTACTGTGAACAGTGGTGCCTTACAAAGCAGCAGCAGCCCCACGGTATCGTTTCCAATAAGCACAGCGGGTTATTATGCCGTGCAGGTTACCGGGATTAACGGCTGCACCAGCAGTGCAACTGCCTGGGTTGGGCAAGACCTGCCTAAGTGCGTACCTGTAGTGGTTAAAAAGATTTGAGTGGTGATGAACCGCACCCTCGCACGAAACATATCGAGAGAATATGTCTATCGAAAACCCCGGTGGTGCTTATTGCCGGGGTTTTTTGTTCGTTAGCCGATCATAAACCAACTGAATAATCCCATCTTTCAGGCCCAGGTCGGGTACAATGATTTCGTTGGCACCAGCCCACTGCATAGCCGAAATATAAATCTGCGCGGCCGGCACAATCACATCGGCGCGGTCGGCGTTTAGGCGGAGTTTGTGAATGCGCTCTTCCAGGCTAAACCCGGCAATGAAATCGCGGATGCGTATAATATCGGCCAGGGTCGTTGCATTCTCGGCGGTTTTGGCCACTAGGTTGAACAACTTGCTAATATTGCCACCCGTGCCTACGGCAATAATCTCCTGACTGGTATCGACATTTTCTTCAATCCACACCTGAATTTTTTGCCAGGCTCCCTTCGACTCTTTTCCTTCGAGTAGCCGCACCGACCCAATTTTAAAGGAACGCGAGTTGAGTTTTTGCCGATTAAGATACAGATTCAGCTCCGTGCTGCCTCCCCCCACGTCGATATGCAGAAACTGGCGGTCATCGAGTGCTTGCACCACTACATTATTAATCAGTTCGGCTTCGCGCTGCCCGTCGATGATGTTGATGTGAATGCCCGTTTGGGCTTCAATACGCCGGGCTACTTCGTGTCCATTGGCCGACTCGCGCATGGCCGATGTGGCACAGGCCATGTACTGCTCTACTTCATGAAGTTCCATCAGCAGTTTATAAGCCTGCAACAATTTGGTGGTGCGGGCTTCGCTCTCTGGGGTAAGTACCCCAAATGAGAACACATCATGACCCAGCCGGAGCGGAAATCGAACGTATTCAACTCGCTTGAAACTGATCGTTGCCTCGTTATGCAACACCGTCGATATCTGCAGGCGGGCCGCATTAGAACCGATGTCAA
>JBBQUC010000497.1:0-3503 GCA_038212815.1 Cytophagales bacterium | reverse complement strand
TCATGCTGTCCTGGATATTATCCGTGACCTCTTTGGTGGCATCCTTAAACTCACGGATACCCTTCCCCAAGCCCCGCGCCAGTTCGGGCAGTTTCTTGGCACCGAAAAACAACAATAACGCCAGGAAAATCAGGAGCATTTCCTGCCCGCCCAAACCCATAATCGCATAAATGGAGGCAATGTTCATAATCGTAAGATGTTTATAATATGCAAAAGTAAAAAACAATTTGGCACCATGCCATTAAATTCTGCTTAACCAATCTCAACTACATTCTGGCTCTTTTCCCAATGCCGGAAGTGTTCGATGTCGCCCTGGATAGAACCAATCAGCCAGGCCACTAGCGCAATGTCATCGGCAATGCCAATAACGGGCAGAATATCGGGTAAAAAGTCGATGGGCGATACAAAATAGATCAGTACGGCCACCATTTTGGTGAGTGTTTGCCAGGGTATCTGCCGGTATTGACCCGATGCGTACGCCTTTACCATGCGGGCCAACAGACTAACTTGCTGGCGGAAGAGGGCCACATTCTCGCCCGATAGCCCGCCACTTTTCTGGACGGAATCGCGCACCAACTCAAACAACGAGCGGGTATTGCTGGCATAACGCACGGCTTTAGCACCAGCCTGCTTAAAAAAAAATGACCCGAGTACTCTCGCTAATAGACCCTTCTTTTTCATTTATTCGTGTAAGCGCGTTTGGTAGTTTGGGGTATAACAAAGAAAATAAGCAAATAGTCCTAAAAACTGAGCAACTGGGCGGCAAGTTTTCACGAAAAGATTGTACCGTTGCCAAACCTACCCTTAATTTTACGTCCCGATTCTCAATTCATTTTTCCATAACGCGCTAATCGCATGAAAATTACCGTAGTAGGGGCCGGTGCCGTAGGGGCAACCTCCGCCGATAACATTGTTCGCCGGGAACTGGCCCAGGAAGTGGTGCTGCTAGACATTAAAGAAGGCCTCAGCGAAGGCAAAGGACTCGATATGTTCCAGACAGCTACGCTGCTGGGTTTCGACACCAAAATTACCGGCTCTACCAATAATTACGCAAAAACGGCGGGTTCAGATGTTGTCGTCATCACATCGGGTATTCCGCGTAAGCCGGGCATGACCCGCGAAGAACTCATCGGCACTAACGCCAACATTGTGAAAGGCGTAACTGAAAACATCCTGAAACACTCGCCCGATGCCATCATCATCATCGTGTCGAATCCAATGGATACCATGACGTACCTGTCGCTGAAAGCATCGGGCGTACCCAAAAACCGTATTATCGGTATGGGCGGCATTCTCGATTCAGCCCGGTTCAAAACCTACCTTTCGCTGGCCCTCGACTGCCCCCCCAACGACATTCACGGCACGGTTATCGGCGGTCACGGCGACACCACCATGATTCCGCTCACCCGCTTAGCCACCCGCAATGGCGTACCGGTCAGCCAGTTTCTGGATGCCGAGACCCTGCAAAAAGTTGCTGCCGATACCATGGTGGGCGGAGCGACGCTGACCAAGCTCATTGGCACCTCGGCCTGGTATGCCCCCGGCGCGGCTGTAGCGGCTCTGGTCGAGAGCATCGTGCGCGACCAAAAGCATATTTTTCCCTGCTGCGTTGCTTTGGATGGCGAGTATGGCCAGTCGGATATTTGCCTGGGTGTACCCGTCGTGATTGGCCGGACCGGGTGGGAGAGCATTGTGGATTACCAGCTTAACGACGACGAAAAAGCCGCCTTCGCTAAATCGGCCGATGCCGTGCGCAGCATGAACAGCGTGTTGTAATGCCCATCCAAATCCGCCCCGTCTCGCTTCCCGATTTTGGCTTGCCCACGGTTGAACCAGTCTTGTCGGCAGCTTTATATCAGAATCGTCTCCACGCGCTGTATGCCCTGATGCGGACTGAGGGCGTGGAGACGGTAGTGGTGTATGCCGACCGCGAGCATACGGCCAACCTGACGTACCTCTGCGGCTATGACCCCCGGTTTGAAGAAGCCCTGCTCATTCTTCGTCCCGATACGACACCAGCTTTACTGGTTGGCAATGAAGGCTGGGGCTACGCTGAACTATGTCCCGCTCCTGTCCGGCGGGTGCTCTATCAGCCGCTGAGCCTGCTGGGACAGTCGCGGGCAGAGAGTGATTCATTGGCAGCCATTTTACGAAGCGAAGGCATTGGCCTGGATAGTCGGGTGGGGGTTGCGGGCTGGAAGTATTTTTCAGAAGCGGAGTTTGCCAACGCCAGGCATGTGTTCGAGGTACCCTCGTACCTCATCGACCACCTGCGGGCACTCGTAGCCACGCCCCAACAGGTGCTGAACGTGACCGATTGGTTCATGAACCCCGTAAATGGCCTGCGCATCATCAACGAAGCGGCTCAGCTAGCCTCGTTCGAGTATGCGGCCTGCCACAGTTCGGGTGGGCTAAAAAATGTGCTGTTTGGCATGAAACCAGGCATGACGGAACAGCAGGCAGCCACGCTGATGCAGGTAAATGGCCTGCCACTGGGTGCCCACCTGATGCTTAGCAATGGCCCCCGCGCCAAATACGGCCTGCCCAGTCCGTCGGGCAATACCCTGAAAGTAGGCGAGCCGTTTACCATGTGTCTGAGTTATTGGGGTGCCCTTACGGCCCGCGCCGGTTGGCTCGTTCGCACGGCCGATGAGTTGCCTGAAGCGGTGCGGGATTACGTGGACAAGCTGGCCATTCCGTACTTCCGGGCCATTGTAGCCTGGTACGAAACTATTGGTATTGGCACCACTGGCGGGCAACTTTACAACGTGATTCACCAGCACATCGGCGACCCATTTTTTGGCGTTACCTTAAATCCGGGCCATTATATTCACCTCGACGAATGGGTACATTCGCCGGTATTTGCGGGGTCAACTATATCGCTGCAATCAGGTATGGCCATGCAGGTCGATGTGATCCCGGCCACGGGTACGGACTACCACACCAGCAACATTGAAGATGGCATTGCCCTCGCCGACGAAGCCCTCCGCCAGCAAATTGCCACCGATTACCCTGAATGCTGGAGTCGGATACAGGCCCGCCGGGCGTTTATGCGCGACGTAATCGGGATTCACCTTAAGCCCGAAGTGCTACCCTTTAGCAACATACCCGCTTACCTGCCTCCATTTATGCTTAGCTTGGAACAGGTGCTGACGGTTGTAGAAACCTAGAGACATGATGTCTGGCATCTCTATATAAACCCCAAACTCCCTATGCGCCCAGCTATTTTCATCCTTCTCCTGTGGCTAGTCTGCTCCCCCGTTTTTTCCCAAAACTCCGCTGCTACACCCCCTAAACCTCCTTACTCTCCGGCGGTTGAAGCCAATGGGTTGCTGTTTGTATCAGGGCAGATTGGGCGGCTCAATGGGCAACTGGTTAAGGGGGATTTCGAGGCCGAAGCGCATCAGGTCATGAAAAACATTGGGCAGATTCTGGCCGACCACAAGTTGACCCATAATGATCTGGTGAACGTAACCATCTACCTCAAAGACATGAAACAGTAC
>JBBQUC010000496.1:0-3526 GCA_038212815.1 Cytophagales bacterium | reverse complement strand
CCCCAACACGGGCGTAGTAACAAATTCGGGAGCCAGAATGAGGTTAAAGTCTGACTCATTAGCGAGGTAATAACGCATCCGTGTGGCCTGTCCCACCGTAAACTCATTCAGGCAGGTACTCAACCCGTAGCTCATGGCATTGCGGGTGGAGGGTTGGTAAAGCACCTCGCACTCGTCGCGCCAAATGCCGGTATAAACGCAGGATGCATTAGTGTTTGCGGCCAGATAGGAGCCAAGCAGATTGTTCGAGTTTTCCTGATCGGGGTCGGCGGGGGTATCACAAACGTAGTCGCCATCTACGTCGCAGTCCCAGCAACTGGCCGCCCGGTTGCGCTCCACGCTTTCGGTGCCATGCAGCGGGTCGCCGGAGTGCGGCTCAAACGTATGGAACAGCCCCAGCGCATGACCAACTTCGTGGGCCATCGTTACGATGTCGTTGGCATTGGAAACGTTGCCTGGCCCGGACAAACTCACATACGCTCCCGTATTCGGAATATCGTAGGCAGTGCCGCCGATGGTGGTGCTGCCAATCTGCGTTCGTTTATGAGTGAAAATATTGAAGGCCCCCGGCACCAGAAAAGGGTTTAGTTCGCTCTCTTCATCTTTATCCTGAATGTTCAGGTCACTGTTTCTGATCTCCCGGATACCCAGCAGGACAAAACAGATGCTATGAACCCGGTATTGGGCTACCATCGCGTTGAACTGCCGCAACTGGTCGGCATCGGTAGAGGCCCGGTTACTGCCATCATTATCGGCAAATACGGTCAGATAGACCTTGATGCAATACGGCAACACGCCCTGCGTTTGGGCCATGCGGGCCTGCCGGTCTTTCGGAATGGGTGCGAGTGGCTTTTTAGGGATTGTGCTACAGGGTAGGGGAGCGGTGGGCAGCAGTTGCCCCAACAGGCGCACCGGCTCCGCACCCGTGGGCGAGGCTGGTATAAGTTGAGCGAACGCAGGAAACTGGGTTAGTAACAGGCCGATAAATAATACGTTTCTCATGGCTTATTTCCGTTTTTTAGTGTTTGAGCCAGTTTGCAGCATAGCCTGCAACGCCTGAATTTGTTTTTCCTGCCGAATCATATAAAGCGTCAACTCCTCAATTTTCTGCATCATTTTGGTGGTTACATCGGCCACAGCCACGCCGTTTTTCTCCATCTCAGCCGCCGGAGCCACACCGGGCAGGTGGTGATGAGTCTCAATAAATCGCTCCACCTCGGCCAGCGGGCGGAGCCGGTAGTTTGGGGCAAACACATAATCAGGCCAGCTAGATGTTTCGACGATTAACTCCCGCGCCCGAATTGTGCCATTTACGGCTAATTTCTGGGCTGGGTTATTTATGCCGATACCCACATTGCCATTGTCGAGAATTACCATACGGAGGTTATAATTGGTCGAAAACATCAGGTGTTTAACAGGTTGTCCGGCGGCCGAAGTAGGTGTGCCAAGTTCCAGCCCGTAATAGGCAGCGGGGTTGAAAGGGTTGGTAGTCCAGGTGCGGATAAAGCCGTATTCGCGGCTGGCATCGTTCACGTTACGAAACAGTACGTATGGGTTAACCCCGTCTATCCGCACGGCATTTTCGCCGGTAGTCGAAACATTGAGTTTGGCGGTGGGTGAGGCCGTGCCAATGCCTGTGTTACCCGCTACGTTCTGATCCTGAATCACAACATTGCCATCATTAGCCGCCGAACGAATGTACCAGTCGCCTTTTGGGCCTTGATGAATGTGGCTGCGGTTGGTGCCGAGCGATGGGTGAAAAAACTCCGCCGTGTTCCCACTCGTGCTGCCCGTAACCCGCCCCTGCACACTCAGTGTTGAGTTTGGAAAAGCCGTACCAATGCCCACTATACCGCCGGGCACATCCTGAATAATCACATTGCCGTTAGAAGCCGCCGACCGGATCAGCCAGTCGCCGGTGCTACCGTAGTGAATAAAGCTGACGTTAGGCCCAATGGCGGTGTTTGAGAAATCGGCGGTGTTGCTGGCACTGGTATATTGTCGTCCCACCAAACTCAATGTCGAGTTGGGAAAGGCCGTGCCGATGCCCACACGACCCCGATTGATGTCCTGAAGGATAACATTCCCAGAGTCAGCGGCCGACCGCAACAGCCAGTGGCCTTTGTCGCCAAAATGAGCGAAACTAACGTGCGGGCCAATGCTGGGCGTACTCCATTGGGTAGTAGTGCCTCCTCCGCCACCCGACAGTTCCGCCCACGCACCATTCTGGAAAAACCAGAAACTTTGGGTATCTGAATCGAAAACCAGCAGGCCATTAGCCGGGGTGGCGATGGCCGTGCGCTGGGCGGTAGTGAGTCGGGGAAGCAACACGCCCTGGGTGGTGCTTTTTACGTCGAGCGCGGCAGAGGCATCAACGGGTTGCCCGTCTGAACCAACGGCTACGGTGCCGCCTGTCCGGTTGAGGTGCATGGTTTGGCCTAAGGCTGTGGTTGTTACAGCCATAAACAGGATAAGGTAGGGGAGGTGCTTCATAATCGGAAAACTAAAGGGATAGTAATTAAGGGTTGATACGAGTGAGGATTAGGGCTGCCACCCGGTCGAAACGGGGGTCGGCACTGCTCGAAAACGACGAGCCATTGGGCAGGTGATATGCAAACCGGAGCGTGAGCGACATCTGGTCTCCCGCCCAGCTATTGCCCGGCGCAGTATCGTTCACCCAAAAATTGGGGGTGATGGGATACTTGCCATCCGGTGTTCTGAAGTTCAGGCTAAACTGATGGTCATTATCGCGGTCGATGGCTCCATACACTTCATAATCCTCCTTGCCCAACCGACTTGTGACGGTGGCCGTCCCATCGAATCCCCGTTTATTTGCCCAGCCCCGGCGTTGCCGGCGACCGGCCTGATTCCAGCGTTCGTCGTCGGTTTCGGGCAGAGCAATCTGAACCATAATGGTTTTGCTGATTCCGTCGGGGTCTTTAAACTGGCCTTTCCAGAGGCCAACCAGCAGGGGTTCGGTGGTGCTATAAGCCCAGGGCCGCTGGTAGCGGTCAAGGTATTTGCCGCCGTAGAATTTGATCCCGGTGAAGACCAAACCTGCAACGATGAGTATAGCCAGAATGGGGAGACAACCGTTGAATTTCATAACCGCTGATACTTCACAACCATTCGTCTGGCTTTCGTCGGATTGGGCATTTTGGGGTTAGCCGTATAGTCGAACGTCCAGGTCATGGTGTTACCGCTCATCGTGAGGTCATGGTCGGCATCAGGCAGGCTTTTGTCGGGCACCACAATTCTCATTTTGTTTCCGCTGACCGACCATCGGGCTGCTTTATTAGCTTTTTCAATGGCTTCTTTTATGGGTCCACAAGCCGCCGGCACATTGGTGCGCATGGTGCCATCGCTCAGAAACGCATACGTTATCTCGGCCGTGCAAGGCATGTTTTTGGTCAGCATCGGCATCATGTCTTCGGTTTTGCCGTTGGCTTCGGTGAGCAGCATGGCGGTGCGTTTCCAGGTGCCTGCCACGCTTTGGGCCAGCATGGGCAATGTGGACAGTATGAGC
>JBBQUC010000495.1:0-3528 GCA_038212815.1 Cytophagales bacterium | reverse complement strand
TCAACGCTGGAGCGATGAGGGGGCGCAAGCCATGCTTAATCTACGGGTAGCCTCCAAAAGTGGCCGCTGGCATTTGATCACTCAGAAGTTAAGTGCGGCCTAAGTCAACTTTAACCAGGTAGTTTTGAAACGCACCCATTGGCAACCTATCAATAATCAAATTCAAATCACATTACCAAACTTATCAAAATTAAGAGTAAAGTATCTACGTTGCGTTGATGCCTTTGGGAAAATTATTGAAAGACCTACAACGGAAATAAGTAACAACGGTATAACTTTTAAAATCAATACTTCATTGTTGCCCGACGCAGCTATGGAAATGATTTATATCGAAATTCAAGCGAATTGATTTATAAATTTAAATTAGGACACAAAATTCTTTAGCTATGTGATTTTTAGTAGCATATTGGAAACTAAAATGACGAAAAGAACAACAAATCACCAACATGGGGTTTTGTGCTAGCATCGGGGCGGCATCGGTTACGGGCAGACAGAATTCTATTGCCCACTTCGGCAAGCCCTGAACGTCGGCAGTATGGCTTTACAATAACCTGTAATTTGTAGTCAACGCGCTTAAGCCTACTAAACCCAAAACCATTATCGCTATGTCGTTTGCCGTTACTGCCTGCCCCTTGTGTTCGAGGAATTGTGGCCTGGAGGTTGATATTCAGGAGGGTGTGTTCGCCAAAATCAAAGGCGATGATAAACACCCGGTCAGCGGAGGGTATATCTGCCAAAAAGCAGCCCGATTAGAATACTATCAGCATCATGCCGACCGCCTGCGGCATCCGCTAAAACGGCTACCCAATGGCACCTTTGCTCCCATAAGCTGGGATACGGCATTGACCGAAATTGCCCAACAACTCAATCAGTTAAAAAAAGAACATGGGGGTAAGTCGTTCGCCTTTGTGGGGGGCGGTGGGCAGGGCAACCATTGGGGCGGTATGTACAGTCGGCAACTACTTTCGGCTATGGAGAGCCGGTTCATTTATACCGCCCTGGCGCAGGAAAAAACGGGCGATATTTGGGTGAATGGCCGCTTGTTTGGCAGCCAGGTATGTCATACCACCGAAGATATTGAACACGCTGACTACGTGCTATTTATAGGCACAAATCCGTTTCAGGCGCATGGCATCGTCAACGCCCGCGATACCTTGAAAGCCCTCCAGAAAGACCCCAACCGCACGATGGTGGTTATTGACCCCAGGGTAACCGAAACGGCAAAAATGGCCGATATTCACCTGCAACTCAAACCCAGCACCGATGCCTACCTGATGCTGGCATTACTGGCGGTTATTGTGCGCGAGAATTTGCAGGATGTTCCATTCATCGAGCAGCATTGCACGGGGTTTGAGGACTTGAAAAAAGAACTACTAGCCATTGATCATGCCGACTATGCCCAACGCTGCGATGTTCCCCTAGCCGATATTGAGCAAGTGGCAAGAGGGTTTGCCGGGGCGAACCGGGCGTGTGTGCGGGTAGATTTAGGTACGCAACACTCTAAAAACACGACGATAAACGCCTACTTAGAGAAGCTGATTTACCTCATTACCGGCAATTTTGGTAAACAGGGCGGCAACAACCTGCACACCTACATGCTTCCCCTGGCCAGCCATACCGACGAACGAAAAAATGGTGTTCGCACGGCCAAACACCATATGTTTCCGATAGGCGGGCTTTATCCCCCCAATATTTTGCCGGACGAAATTAACCACGAAGGCGAAGACCGGATTAGGGCCGCCTGGGTGGACAGTGCCAACCCCGTTTCGACTTACGCTGATTCAACAGCGTACATCGATGCGTTTGGCAAACTGGAATTATTGGTGGTTGTCGATGTAGCCATGACCGAAACCGCTCGGTTGGCGCATTATGTGTTACCAGCGGCTTCGCAATTTGAAAAATCAGAAGCATCGGGGTTTAATTTAGAGTTTCCTAACAACTTTTTTCACTTCAGGAAACCGCTAGTTGCCCCATTAGAGGAGTCGCTGCCCGAGCCGGAAATTTATACCCGGCTGCTAGAAAAAATGGGCGTACTTCCTACATCCTTTCCCCTATTAACTGCCCTTGCCCGCTTTGAGCCTACATTTATGGCCCGGTCTGCTTATTTATTGGGGTTGCAGCTATTACTGAAGCGCAAGCCGCATTTACAAAAAATGGCCAGTTCAATCATGTACCGCACCCTCGGCAGAACCCTACCGCCCTCAATGGCTTCTGCCGCGCCCCTGCTTGGGTTGGCCATGGGCTATGCGGCCCGTTATGACGAAGCCGTAAAAAGAACCGGCATTGGGGAGGGTAGTCGCTCATTGGGGAATGCCCTGTTCGACGCGATTTTGGCCAGCCCGTCGGGCCTGATTATCAGCAAGCATCACTATGATGAGGTTTGGTCGCTGATAAAAAACAAAGACAAAAAGATTTATTTGGCCATCCCCGAAATGCTCGATGCTTGTCGGAACCTAGCGGCAAAGCCGCCTGAGTCTGCCGATTTTCCGTTTATCCTGATGGCGGGTGAGCGACGCAGTTATAATGCCAATCAGATTTATAGAAACCCCGCCTGGCGAAAAAAAGACTCAAAAGGTAGTTTGCGAATTCACCCCCAAGATGCTCAGGAATTAGACCTGACGGCAGGCGCGGAGGTTGTTTGTGAGTCTGAACGGGGGAGCATCCACGTTTTTGTCGAGTTCGATACCAGTGTCCGGCGAAAAGTTGTTACCTTGCCCAATGGGTATGGGTTGCGGTATAACGGTGGTCAGCCCGAAGGGCCGGCACTAAATCTGCTGACTAAAAGCGACCACTGCGAACCCTTTACCAAAACCCCGTACCACAAATACGTTCCGGTTAAGATCAAGAAGGCTATATAGGGTTTGGTAGAACTCCCTGGGTAGCCTGGCCGAACACCTCAGTAAAAATTCATTGACCCAGAGAATGAGAACCTTAGAGTGGCAACGACAGACCTATATTAGTGGCTATTACGGCCAGAAACCAACCATTACGCCCGATTGGGATCAACTGGAAAAGCAGGCGCAGGCCGCCATGACCCCCGAAGCAGCCGCGTATATTGGCGGTGGGGCGGGATTGCAGCACACCATGCAGCGCAACCGCAGCGGGTTTCAGCAGTGGCAAATTGTGCCGCGAATGCTGGTCAATGTCGAGAGCGAACAGTCGGGTATCGAGTTGTTTGGGGTGCCACTACCATCGCCCTTGTTGCTTTGCCCCATTGGGGTGCTGGAAATGGTGCATCCAGAGGCCGACTTAGCCGTGGCCAAAGCAGCCGCCGAGGTGGGCGTACCCTATATATTCTCCAATCAGGCATCAGTGGCTATGGAGACCTGCGCCGAAGCCATGGGCGATAGTCCGCGCTGGTTTCAGTTATACTGGGGCCGCAGTCAGGAGTTGGTAGTCAGCCTGGTAAAACGGGCCGAGGCCAGCGGGTGCCGCGCCATTGTGGTTACCCTCGATACGACCATGCTGGGCTACCGCACCCGCGATCTAGAGCAGGCGTTTCTGCCATTTTTGTCTAACAAAGGCATT
>JBBQUC010000494.1:0-3528 GCA_038212815.1 Cytophagales bacterium | reverse complement strand
CGGCTAAGTATATCACCGTTAAGTCCCGTCCACAAGCGGTATCCCTGCCCGAATCGAACTCGAGTATTCGAGTGCCGGTCAATGCGGGGTTTTTTAAGACCCTCCTGGCGTACGTAGGGCCGGGGCTAATGGTAGCCGTTGGGTATATGGACCCCGGCAACTGGGCCACTGATATTGCCGGTGGTGCCCGATATGGGTATCAGTTGCTATCGGTGGTGTTGATTTCCAACCTGTTTGCCATGCTCCTCCAGCATTTGTCGCTCAAACTGGGCGTAGTAACGGGCCGTGATCTAGCGCAGGCCTGCCGCGAGCAGTACAGTCGCCCGGTGGCAATCGGGTTGTGGGTATTGTGTGAGATTGCCATTGCCGCCTGCGATTTAGCCGAGGTAATCGGCTCGGCCATTGCCCTGAATCTGCTGTTTGGGTTACCGCTACCCATTGGTGTGTGCCTCACCGTGCTGGATGTGTTACTACTGCTTTATCTGCAAAACAAGGGATTCCGGGTGCTGGAAAGCCTCGTGGCGGCCCTGATTGCCCTGATTATGGTGAGCTTTGCCTATGAACTGTATGCCGCCAGGCCCGATGTGCAGGCCGTGATGGGTGGTTTGTTGCCCCGGCCAGCCGTAGTGACTAACCCCGGTATGCTTTACATTGCCATCGGTATTCTGGGGGCCACCGTTATGCCCCATAACCTGTATCTGCATTCCAGCATTGTGCAAACCCGCAATTACCCCCGCACCGATGCTGGTCGGAGGCAGGCCATCCGGTTCGCTACCATCGACTCGACTGGCGCGTTGCTGATCGCTTTTTTCATCAATGGAGCCATTCTGGTGCTGTCGGCAGCTACCTTTCACTTTTCAGGGAATCAGAACGTAGCCGATATTACCGACGCGCACCGGCTGCTCGACCCCATTCTGGGGGTGAAAGTGGCTTCTACCCTATTTGCCGTAGCGCTGCTGGCTTCTGGGCAGAACTCTACCTTAACTGGCACGCTGGCGGGGCAAATTGTGATGGAGGGGTTCCTGAATTTGCAACTAAAACCCTGGATTCGGCGACTCATTACCCGCCTGATAGCCATTGTACCTGCCCTTGTAGTGGCCCTGCTCTACGGCGAAAAAGGTAGCTCTGACCTGCTGGTACTGAGCCAGGTAGTACTGTCTGTGCAACTGAGCTTTGCGGTGGTGCCGTTAGTGCAATTTACGGGTGATAAGGGGATAATGGGTCGGTTTGTGAACGCCCGCTGGCTACAGGTCACCGCCTGGGGTGTAGCGGGGGTTATCATGGGCCTGAATGGGTATCTACTCTGGGAAACAATCGGCTAGTTTCTGATTCGGTGGTTATTAATGGCCATTCGGTAAGCAGTTAAACAAAAAAACCTTCGTTGGGAACAATCGGGTTGATTTAAATGTATATACATCAAATGTAAAAACATTTAATAATCACTAAAACCAATCAGCATTATGGAATCTCCCGCAGCAATTGCTACGCAAACCTGGGCCATCGACCCCATGCACTCCGAAATTGTCTTTAAAATCCGCCACCTGATGGTCTCGAACGTAACAGGTCGCTTTGGTAAATTTTCGGGTAAAGTCGATACCAATGGGGACGATTTCACGAACGCTGATATTTCATTCTCGGCAGACATCGACTCTATTTCGACGGGCGATGCCCAGCGGGATGGGCACTTGAAGAGCGCGGATTTCTTCGATGCTGCCCAGTTCCCAGCCTTATCCTTTACCTCAACGAGTATGACTAAAACTGGGGATGATACGTATAGCCTGACTGGCAATCTGACCATTCGGGATGTAACGAAGCCCGTTACCCTGACCGTAGAATATGGCGGACAAATGCAGGATTTTTACGGCAACACCAAAGCTGGGTTCGACATTACGGGCAGCATCAAACGGAAAGAATTCGGCCTGACCTGGGATGCCGTTATCGAAGCCGGTGGGGTAGTGGTCAGCGACGATGTGAAACTGTTGATAAGTGTACAGGTTGCCCGCCAGAACTAACCCATTAAACTTTAGTTAAAAGCCTTCGCTGCACATTGGTTAGTGAAGGCTTTTTTTATTGACAAGTGATTGGTAGGCAATATTTTAGTAGATGTGCAAGTTGCTGGCTACACGTAATTTGGGCGAACTATTATCGTCGTGTTTTGGTTCTATAGGTGTGACACACTAACGACCCGGTAACGGCGTTATGTATCATAAATGAGCGGACTCAACAAACCCGCCTTGTTCGATTTAGAACAGTATTAACCTTACAACCAAGATGAACATCAAAGCCATAGTTGCCAGTTTATTCGTAGCAGGAACCATTGCTTCCTGTGCGCCCGCCATTACGGTGCGTTACGATTACGACCAGAAAGTAAACGTTCGCCAGTTCAGCACCTACCGCATCGAGGCTGACCGGCAGCGTAACGCCGACCCTATTGTGGGGAGCAACCTGAACCAACGCCGGATTGCCGATGCCCTCGACCAATCGCTGAAATCGCGGGGCTACAAACCTGTTGAGAACGGGGAGGCCGACCTGATTGTGCGTTTCTTTACCGATGCCCGCGACCGACAGCAGGTGCAGTCGAACAACACGTTCTCGCCCTATGGGGGCTATTACGGCATGGGTAACAATGTATATACCCGCAATTACGAAGAGAACCGCGTAGTCATCAACGTAGTAGATAGCCGCAACAATAACATTATCTGGCAGGGCTGGGCCACGGGTCAGTTGAATACCCGCAAAGAGCGTGACCGTGATATTGCCTTCCGCGAAACAGTAGCTAGTATTATGAAGCAGTTTCCGGAGAGTGCGGGTCAGGATTACGGCGCGGCCCGGTAAGCACTTCCCCTCCGTTTTATAAATAAGCCCCGGTCAAAGTGTGACCGGGGCTTATTTTGTTAGTATAATATACAAAGCGGTTAATTAAACTTTGTCAATTCAGTACAGTCTCATTTGGCAGTTACATTACCCGACTGCACCCATAATTTATGTTCAGTAAAAAGCAGGGAATCGTGTATTCGTTGCTGGTAGCGGTACTTGTGCTGTTGCTGGGTTTACTGGCTATACTGGGGGTAAACAGCAACCGCGCCGACCGCTTTCAGAACGAGATCAACGCCATTCAGCACGAGGTCACGGCCAAAGACCAGCAGGTAAAACACCTGCAAAAGCAATTGGATGATTGTGATAGCGTACCCATTCCGGCCAAACCCCAATCAGAAATAAACCCCAGCCCCGCTGACACGAGTTGGACTGGCTGGGAGAAAGGAAGATAAAGGGGATAGCATCTGGAAAATTTTAACCCTGGTCCTTTATACCTTCTTCGACTGACGACTCCTATGACCCCACCCTCTTACTTTCCCACCCCCCGCTTCGTAAACCAATAGACTGGTACACCCAGCCCGGCAATGAGCAGGCCCATACCCGTATTAAATGTTTTGGTATAAAGCAGAATCACGCAGATAGTTATACCTGCAATCATGTAAAGAGCAGGTACGAGCGGATACCCAAACGCCCGGTAAGGTCGCTCGGTAT
>JBBQUC010000493.1:0-3551 GCA_038212815.1 Cytophagales bacterium | reverse complement strand
CAACAATTACGATGGCGTTGGTCAGATCGCCCCCTTTAATCAGGTTTTGCTTGTAAAGAGCCTCTAACTCATGCAGAAAAACGAAAGTACGGCAGTTCGCAATCTCTTCGGGGAACTGCGTGATGTCGTTTAGGGTGGCGTGCTGGCTGCTGATTACCCGCGAGTTGTAATCGACCATAACCGTCAGCCGGTAATCATTGAGCGGCAGCGCGGCAATCTCAATGTTTTTTTCGGGATTGAGGTAATGAACAAACTCGCTGACATCGTAATAATTTCTGACGGCGTTTTGCTCTTCCAGGCCTGCCTCGCGCAGGGCATTGATAAACTGAATCGACGAGCCATCGAGAATAGGTGGTTCCGGGCCATCTAACTGAATGAGTACATTGTCGATCTGTAAACCAACTAGCGCTGCCAGCGTGTGTTCAATCGTATGGACTCTGGCACCGCTTTGCTCGATGGTAGTGCCTCTGGAAAGATCGACCACATTATCGACATCGGCATCGACAATGGGCTGACCAGGTAGGTCTATTCGTTGAAACTTATAGCCGTGGTTAGTTGAAGCAGGCAAAAACGTCATCGTTGCCGATACACCCGTGTGTAAGCCAACACCTGATACCGAAACGGCCGTTTGAATAGTTTGCTGTTTAATATTCATAATTCTCCGTTTTCAGTTGGAAACTGAAAACTTATTTTTTCTTTTCTAACTCAATAACACGCCGTTCCAACTCCGGCAACCGCCTGAAAATGGCCTGGGCGCGTAAACTGTCTTTTAAGGGCAATAGGGGCACACCGTTTAGCGATTGCCCTGGTTCGGTAATGGATCGGTTAATCCCCGATTTAGCACCAATTTGGGTGTTGTCGGCAATATTGATATGACCAACAAACCCGGCCTGTCCGGCAATCACGCAATTGTTGCCAACTTTTGTCGAGCCAGAAATGCCCGTTTGGGCAGCAATAACAGTATTTTTACCAATCTCGACGTTATGGCCAATCTGGATAAGGTTATCTAGTTTGGCTCCCTGCCGAATAATGGTCGATCCCATCGTGGCACAGTCGATGGTAGTATTTGACCCAACATTGACGTTGTCTTCTAAAATAACGTTACCTAGTTGGGGAATGGCTTTGTACGTACCGTCGGGCTGGGGTACAAAGCCAAACCCTTCGCTACCGATTACCGCGTTGGGGTGAATAGTGCAATGCTTGCCAATAACGCAGTTATCGAGCACCCGTGCCCCTGGGTGAATAGTAGAATGATCGCCAATACTGACGTTGTTCCCGATGTAAGCATGGGGGTAAATTTTTACGTGCTGCCCAATGCGGCAGTTGCGGCCAACGTACGAAAACGCTCCCCGATAGCCTTCTTCCCCCATTGCACTACTCTCGTGCATGAATGTGGGTTGTTCAACCCCTACCCGGGCAGCAGCTACCTGCTGCTGGTAGGCTTCGAGCAGTTGAGTAAAGGCCGAATAGGAATTTTCCACCAAAATTAGGGTAGTTGAGACTGGCTCTTTCGGCGAAAAAGTGCGATCAACAATAACCGCTGACGCGTGGGTAGTGTATAAAAAAGGCTCGTATTTCTGGTTGGCCAGAAATGAAATACTGCCGGGCTGGCCTTCTTCAATTTTTGCTAACTGATTGATGGATACCAATTCGTTCCCCTGAACATCGCCATTCAGTAGCGTAGCAATTTGCCTGACTGTAAACTCCATATTGGTTAATCTGCCTTAAACGGATGGTCACCTCTGTAATGAATTCGGCCCGCTAAGGTAACGCATAAATTGCACTTTTCGGATAACTACCGGATTAATTCAAGAAATTGTTCGTTCAGCACCAGGCATTACCCCTACGGGTAGGTTTTTAGCCCAGCAAACATAGTTGCGTCTAACAATGTGCGTAAGGGCTTTGATGTTGGGTAGCTCCGACGCATCGGCTATATCGAGCACCTGTCCTGACTTCATGCGAACGTGAATAGCCTCGCCCGATGGCAGATACCCAGCATTAGTAGCCTGCCCTTCTACCAGAAAATAGGTCAGTTCATCATCAGGAATTCCCTTTTGTCGAAGTTGTTCCTCCAGTTCGAGCAGTAGGGCAGGGGGAAACGTATCGGTAGAGAGGATAATTTTAAACAGCCGCCGGTCCAGCAGCATGTGGCTTAGTGCGGATAACACCGGGTCGGGGTGGATGGCCCATTGCTTTAGGCAGAACCAGATATCATTATCGTCGAGGTGAGTAAACGCCAGCAGGTAATCAGGCCGGTTCTGAAACTCTGCCAGCGAAATGGTTTGGCGCAGGAATATCAGGAAATTGGGCGACGCAAATACAGGCGTGCCTGAATCGGGAGCTTGTTGCCGGATTAGCCAACGCGCCCGGCGCAGCACCTGCACCAGCATCGATTCGGCACAGATGGCCGTTTTATGTAGATACACCTGCCAATACATCAGCCGCCGGGCATTCAGGAAATTCTCGACACTCAGTATGCCTTTCTCTTCCACTACCAACTGGTCATCGACCAGATCGAGCATCTTAATAATCCGTTCGGCTCCAATGGTGCCCTCGGCCACCCCCGTATAAAACGAGTCACGGTTGAGGTAGTCCATCCGATCCATGTCGAGTTGACTCGATACCAGTTGGTGGAAAAAAGGCCGCTCATAACTCCCCTCAAACATCTGGATCGCCAGCGATAAGGCTCCACCAAACTGGTGGTTTAGCTCCTGCATGAGCAGCAGCGAGATGGCTTCGTGGGGTACATTTTCGAGAATGCAGCATTCCAGCACGTGCGAGAAGGGGCCATGCCCAATGTCGTGGAGCAGAATGGCAATCTGTGCAGCCTCGCACTCAGCATCGGAGATGGTGTGGCCTTTATGTCTCAGGGTATTGACAGCCTCGCCAATGAGGTGCATGGCTCCCAGTGCGTGATGAAAACGCGTATGTAGGGCACCCGGATACACTAACTCAGCCATACCTAACTGCCTGATGCGCCGAAGCCGCTGAAAATACGGGTGTTCGACCAGATCAAAGAGCAAGGCTGACGGGATGGTGATAAACCCATATACCGGGTCGTTGAGGATTTTTCGTTTATTGGCGGCTGGCATTGGGCAAAGATAGGGATGATGAGACCATAGGGCGATGCCCTACGCAAGTCTATTTTGCCCTTTCAGGGCTATGGGAGTAGTAACTCAAAAAGGACAATTGGCTGTAAGTTTGCCAATATACCTACAAACTCGTATCTTTGCCCTGTTGTTTGGTTTCGGCTGAATAGCGATGGGCTTGTAACTCAGTTGGTTAGAGTGCCTGACTCATAATCAGTAAGTCGCAGGTTCGAGCCCTGCCTGGCCCACTCTGAATTGCAAAAGCCTCTGCCAGTTGGCGGGGGCTTTTTGTTGTCGGCTACTTCCTGTTTACTTTTTGCAGACACTCACGTTGTCGGCAAGTTTGTAATCAAATGTCTGAGTTGTCGTAGTATTACTTGTCGTAAACGGTTGAACATACCCGTCTCCATCATAAACCCTTGCCTGATAGGCGGTATTTGGAGCTAAGCCGGTGAAGGTGCC
>JBBQUC010000492.1:0-3569 GCA_038212815.1 Cytophagales bacterium | reverse complement strand
CTGCTGCTCTACGTTCCCCGAAGGCACGGCTGTTAACGCCCGCGATTTTACGGTGGACACAGCCCCCGTCGTTTCGCGTTTGAGGTCAGTCGTGTAACCTGTTACAACCACTTCGTTCAGCGCGGTTGCGTCTTCATCGAGGGCTATATTAACCGATGTGCGGTTGCCAACGATAATTTCCTGCGTTTTCAGGCCGATGGCCGAAATAACCAGGGTGGGATTACTGCCCGATACTGACAACATGAAATTGCCATTGGCATCGGTCGATGTACCCGTTGTAGTACCTTTGACCACAACGTTGGCCCCGGGCACCGGGCCGTCTGTACTGGTGATTCTCCCCGAGACCCGTCGGTCCTGGGCGGAGACGCTCACGCTCCACAGCAGTACACACACACTCAATAGAGCGGCCTGTAGAAACTTTGACATCATAGTTTTTTTAAGGTTGTTAAAAAATTGTTAGGTATTGATGGTCAATTAAAACCATCCGTAAACCGCAGTTTCGGTTACCATTCAAAGATAAAATTGTCTGTTTCTTACTTGTCAAGTCAACAATTATTTTTGGGATTCCTGCCCGATTGCCCGTAGCTTTACCTTATTGTTATCATTATAAACCGATAAGGTTTTAAACCTTATCGGTTTGAATCGCCCGTATGCCTGTGAAACGTAACATACTTTATCTTCTCATTACCCTACCACTCATTGCCACCTTAACCGCCTGCGACAAGCCCTTATTTACCCGCATCACCGCTGACGAGTCGGGAATTACCTTTGCCAATCGCATCACCGATAATGATACGATGAACATCCTCGACTTTGAGTACATATACAATGGGGGCGGCACCGCCATCGGCGATTTCAACAACGATGGGCTACAGGATGTCTTTTTTAGTGGCAATCAGGTAGCCAACCAACTCTACCTCAACAAAGGCGAGTTTAAATTCAGCGATGTAACCACACAGGCGGGCGTGGGTGGTGCCGGACGCTGGTGTTCGGGCGTGGCCGTAGTCGATATTAACAACGATGGCCTGCTGGATATTTACGTAGGGGCAACGGTGAAGAAAGTAGCCGCACAGCGCGAAAACCTGCTCTACGTCAATCAGGGTGTGAAAGCTGGCGTGCCAACATTCCGCGAAATGGCCGGCGAGTATGGCATCGCCGACGATAGCCATACTACCAATGCTGCTTTCTTCGACTACGATAATGACGGCGATCTCGACCTGTATGTGGTGACGAATACCATTGAGCAATACCCAAATGCTTACCGCACAAAAGTGGTTGATGGCTCATCGGTCACGACCGACCGGCTCTACCGCAATGATTTTGACCCTAAGCTGGGGCATCCAGTCTTTACAAATGTTTCAAAATCGGAGGGGATTGTGCATGAAGGGTATGGCTTGGGGATTAGCATTGCCGATATTAACCGCGATGGCTGGAAGGATATTTACGTCACCAACGATTACCTGACCGATGACCTGCTGTATATCAACCAGCATGAGGGCAATAAACATACGGGTTTTGCCGAGCAGGCTAGTCAGTATTTTAAGCACACCAGCAACTCGGCAATGGGAAATGATATTGCCGACATTAACAATGACGGACTGGCCGATGTGGTGGCCGTGGACATGCAGCCCCGCGACAACTACCGTAAAAAAATGCTCATGGGGGCTAATAATTACCAAACCTACCTCAACAACGAAGCCTTCGGGTATGGCTACCAGTATGTTAGAAATACCTTGCAGCTAAACATGGGGAATACTCCTACCCACCGACCCCCTACAGGAGATGGAGTAACTCCCCCTGTAGCGGGCCGGGGAGTGTCTGAATCACACCCTGTGTTCAGTGATATTAGCCTGCTGGCCGATGTAGCCGAGACCGATTGGAGCTGGTCGCCCCTGGCTATTGATATGGATAATGATGGGTTCCGGGATTTGCTGATTACCAACGGGTTTCCGAAAGACGTGACCGACCGCGATTTTATTGCTTTCCGGGCGCAGAGTTCGTCGGTGGCGGGTAAGCAGTTTATGCTCGATGCCATTCCGGTGGTAAAAATCAGCAACTACGCCTTCCGCAACCGGGGTGATTTGACCTTTGCCGATGCTACCAAAGAGTGGGGTATGGATGTGCCGTCGTTCTCGAATGGAGCGGCTTACGGCGATCTCGACAACGATGGCGATCTGGATTATGTGGTCAATAACATCAACGATTCCGCCTTTGTGTATCGGAACAACCTCGGCGACCGCCAACCCGGCCAAGCCAATTACCTGCGGCTTAAATTTACTGGACCCGCCCAGAACCGCATGGGCCTGGGAGCTATTGTCGACCTGCGGTATAAAGACAATAAGGGTCAATGGCAGCAGCAGGTCTATGAGCACAGCCCTTACCGAGGGTATCTCTCTACAGTTGAGCCAATGGCCCATTTTGGGTTGGGGGGTATCCAGACCGTAGCGGAAGTACGCATTACCTGGCCGGGCCTGAACGGGCAACCTGGCCGCCAGCAGGTGTTGCGGCAGGTGAAAACCAACCAGGTACTCACCGCCGACAGTAAAAACGCCACGTCTCTAGTGCCTGCTTCAGCCATAGTGCCTGCTGCGCTGTTCACCGAAGTGACCGACTCCCTGGGGCTAGCGTTTACGCACCAGGAGCCGGAATATATCGACTTCAACGTACAGAAACTTCTGCCCCATAAGTTTTCGCAGTTTGGCCCGGCAGTGTCGGCGGGCGATGTGAACGGCGACGGGCTGTCTGATCTGTTCGTAGGCGGGGCGCGGTTCAATCCAGGCCGGTTTCTCTGGCAAACACCATCGGGGAAATTTACCGAACACCTGCTCACTGCAGGCATCCCGGTTCAGCCCAATCAGCCTCTGGCTCTGTCGAAAGTGCAGTTTGGCAAAAACGTAGCTCCCTATCCAGGCAAGACCGAAGAAGATATGGGTACCCTCCTCTTCGATGCCGATGGCGATGGCGATTTAGACCTGTACATTGCCAGTGGGGGCGACGAGGGTAACGCCAATACCCCCGTGTTTCAGGATCGGCTTTATACTAACGATGGCAAGGGTAATTTTGCCCTCAGTACCACTGCCCTGCCCAAAAACACCACCAGTAAATCATGCGTGAAAGCGGCTGATTTCGACCACGACGGTGATCTGGACCTGTTTGTGGGGGGGCGCATCGAGCCAGACCAGTACCCCAAACCCGTATCGAGCGTGATACTGCGGAACGATGGAGGGCGGTTTACCGACGTAACGGCCCAGGTAGCCCCCCAATTAAAAAACATTGGCCTGGTATGCGATGCCCTCTGGACCGATCCCGATAACGATGGCTGGCCCGACCTCCTGCTAGCGGGTGAATGGATGCCCCTCACCCTCCTCAAAAACCAGCATGGTAAACCATTCACTCGTTCAGTCTTGCCCGCTTTCGCTGATAAAAAGGGTTGGTGGAACTCCCTCACGGCGGGCGATTTCGACCGCGACGGCGATATAGATTATATTGCCGGTAACCTCGGCCTGAACGCCCGGATGCGGGCTAGCGACAAAGAACCCGTTCGGGTGTATGCGGGCGATTTCGATAAT
>JBBQUC010000491.1:0-3575 GCA_038212815.1 Cytophagales bacterium | reverse complement strand
TATTCTGGCCACTCACGTATATGGTAATGTGTGCCGTATCGAGCAGATTCAGGCCATTGCCGACCGGCATCGGCTAAAAGTTATTTACGACGGTGCCCACACCTTCGGAGCTACCTATCGGGGGAGGTCGATTCTAAGCTATGGAGATGTGAGTACGTGCAGTTTCCACGCTACCAAAGTTTTTCACACGGTAGAGGGTGGCTGTATCATTAGTGATGATGAGGAACTGGACAAAACCTTACAGCATTACCGCTCCTTTGGCCACCGCAACGATGAGTACTTCAGCATGGGGATTAATGCCAAAAACTCGGAGTTTCATGCGGCTATGGGACTGTGTAATTTGCCACATGTAGAGGCCATCATTCAGGGTCGGCGGCAGGTATTCGACTGGTACGATGCCCGGCTCAATTTCGACCTGATCGAACGCCCGGTGCTTCGGCCCGGTATGGCCTATAATTACGCCTATTATCCCATTGTGTTGCCCTCTGAAGCCGCTCTGGAAGCCGTTACTGAGGGGTTGAAGGAGCAGGGAATTGTACCCCGTCGGTATTTTTACCCCTCACTCAACACGCTTGACTTTGTAACCCGGCAAACGGGTCGCCGACAGGTGTGTCCGGTTTCAGAAGATATTGCCTCCCGCGTGCTGTCGTTACCACTCTATCCTGAACTGCCCGAAGCGGAAGTAGCCCGCATTGCGGAGCTTGTGAATGAGCATGTACTGATTAATGTATAACAAACCATGTCATCGGTAGTCACAATTGCCTTAGCCAGTATCCACTTTGCCTTATTCATTCTCTTTTTCTATTATGTCGGCAGACTATCATCACGCATTAGTCGCCGGTCGTTGACGGAGTGGATACTGGTTTCGTTTCTCCTATTTACGGGCAGCGTTATCCTGACGGGCTGGGTACTCTCGGCGGCTTACCTGACCGCCCAGACAACGGTTTGGGCCATTGCGGTTTTTATCCCGGCAACGGCTCTGGGCTGGGTGCTGCAAAAGCTTATACCAACTGCTGAGCCGTTCTCTCCGGCGCAACTGCTGCGCGAGCGGTGGGTTGAGTTCAGGCAGTGGTTTGGTACCCTGAAAGGTTTCCCGAAAGCCTCGTTCACCCTCCTGTTTGCTACCCTGCTGGTGTTGGCTGTCACCAACCTACTGCTCGTGCTGTTTACCGTTCCGAACGAGTGGGACAGTATGACGGGCCACCTGAACCGGGTTATGCAGTATATACAGCGTGGTACCATGCGGCATTTTGGGGGGACTAACTGGAATATGGATACCTACCCCAAAAGTGTGTGTACCATCCAGATTTATTCGTTTCTACTCACCAGCCGCTTCGAGAATGCGTTTAAGTTGGTACACCACCTGGCCTACTGGATAGCGGCTGTATCGGTCTTTGGGGTTGTGCAGCGGATTAGCCCCAACCGCCGGGCGGTGCTGGCCGCCAGTTTATTCTGCGCGGTTGCGTATGCCCTGCTCCCTGATGTGCTCATGCAGGCCATCACCACCGAAACCGACATTGTGCTAACGGCCTACCTGGGCATACTGTTGTATATGCTGTTTACGTACCGGTCAACCGTGGTGACAGGACAGGCCGATAACCGGTATCTGTACCTGGCAGGCATGGCTTTTGGCCTGGCGTGGGGGCATAAAATCACATTTACCCTCTTGCTGCCGTCTGTATTTGTAGTAATGGTCTATACTGTTTTCTGGGCTAAAAGCTGGGCTATTTTCTGGCAGCGTATCAGTCGGCTGGCGGCAGCTATTGGGGTGAGTATCTGCCTTTGGATGCTACCTACAGGGTACCTGAAAAACATTGAAGTATTTGGGCACCCCATTGGCCCGCCCACTGCCCTGCGCCATCAGTCGGTAGAGCGGGCGGGTACCCTGGGGAATCTGCTCGAACAGGGTACCCGTAACTTAATCCGGTACGGCTACGACCACGCCAATCTGGACGGCATTCGGAATACCGAACTGGGAGCTGAGATCAACCATGAGATGCGACAACCGCTGGTCTGGCTCGAAGATCGGCTTCGGCTACACCTTGACGAAGAACAGTCGTTCTCCATCCAACCCTTTACCTTCGACCGGCGTTTTGTGTTTTACAACGCTAATCCCTATTGGGGGGTGTTTGGCTTCGCGCTGGTGTTTCCGTTGCTACTCATGCTGGTATGGGGGGTGGTGCACTCATCGCCCCACGTAACCCTCGGCTTAGCCCTGGTGTTGCATTTCATGGCCCTGGCCTACTCGGCCCCATATGACCCGTTTAAGGGCCGTTATTTTATCGAAACTGCCTTATTTGGGATTCCTTTTTTAAGCCTGCTCCACACCAATGAGCGGATTAGCCTGAACCGGTCGGGCCGGGTATTGCTGAAAACCTATGTGGGGGGAGTGGTGGTGTTGGGTTGTTTATCGGCTCTGCTGTGCGTTTTTCTGAATATCCGGGCATTGCCACTAGCCTGGAATGGTCGGCCATCGGCATTCGTCAGCAGCCGCATTGCCCAGATGACCGTGGGTCGCCCCGATATTTATCAGCCATACCACCGGTTCGATGAACTAGTACCCGATACGGCTACAGTTGCTCTGGCAACCATTAACGACGACTATGAATACCCACTCTACGGCCCGCATCTATCGCGACGGTTGCTCCCCATCAATCCATTTGAGAAAGGCCTTAAGCCTATCCCAAAGGAGGCCGACTACCTGTTTTTCGATAAAAGTGTGCTGACTCCCCATCCCGGCGACCTCCGGCTTGGTACAGATACTACCATGCCCGGTCTAATTGTTCGGGGTGAAGATTACTACCTCAGAAAACTGAAACCATGACTCTGGCAATCATGCAGCCGTATTTTCTGCCGTACATTGGCTACTTACAGTTGATGAACGCCGTGGATACGTTTGTTTTTTACGATGATGTTGCCTTTATCAACCGGGGTTGGGTAAACCGTAACCGACTGCTGGTAAATGGCCAGGAATACCTGTTTACCATTCCACTTAAAGAAGCCAGTCAGAACCGAACTATCCGGGAGATTGCCCTGGGAGCCGACCCTAAATGGCGCGGTAAACTGCTGAAAACGGTTGAGCAGAGTTACCGAAAAGCACCGTTTTATAAGGTGGTGATGCCAATGATTGAAAAAATAGTGAATTTTGATGCGCAGAATATTGCTGAGTATGTTGTAAACAGCTTTGATGAGCTAACTCCCTATCTGGGTATCACTACCCGGTTAGTTCCCTCATCGGTTGTGTATGCCAATAGTTACCTGAAAGCACAGGAGCGTATTCTGGATATTTGCCAGCAGGAGCAGGCTACGCACTACATGAACCCCATTGGCGGGCAGGAACTGTACACCAAAGCCCGGTTTGCGGAGGCTGGTATCCGGTTGGATTTTATGGAGGCAAACCGGGTAGCGTATCCGCAGCAAACTAATCAGGAATTTGTTCCCTGGCTCTCAGTAGTGGATGTACTCATGAACAACGACGTGCCTGCCGTGCAGTCGCTTTTAAACGAGTTTGAATTGAAATAATGAGTGAACGAGTGAATAAACTAAGTCGGTTCCAGATAGTCACTCGTTCACTC
>JBBQUC010000490.1:0-3575 GCA_038212815.1 Cytophagales bacterium | reverse complement strand
GGCGTGCACCCAAAAAACCCAAACCTAACCGCACCGGGCCGAGCCTATTTCAACGCTGGCTCAGCGAGGTTGTCAACTTCGACAAACTGTTTGGCACCATCGGCCAGGGTGGTAACAACGCCTGGCCCATTGCCCACCTCGACCGTATTTTGTGGGTATCGCTGCTGCTGGTTGTGTATATCTTTCTGAACCACAACGCCGAGAGTCTGGTGCGCAAAACCCACCGGGCCAAAACCGATGTGGATGAGTTGCGGACGCAATATACCACCCTCAAAGCCGACTTTATGAAGAGTGGCAAACAGTCGGAAATCAGCAAACGCGTACTGGCCGACAGCCTGTTCGATAACCAAACCCCGCCGTATAAGATCGTAGTCAGTACTAAAGAGTGAAAGAGTGGGCTGACGAGAACAAATCGCTCTTTCACTCATTCATTCTTTTGCTCTATGAATATTAAAGAAGACATTCTCCAACGCGCCCGCATTGCCTTTGTTGTGTTGATTCTGGCAGGGGTAGCCATTGTTGCCCGATTGGTGTATATGCAGCACTTTGCCGAGTTTAAGGGCAAGCGGTGGGTAGAGCGCATGGATGCCGTGAAGATCAGGCAGGATACCCTGCGGGCTATGCGCGGCAACATTTATGCCCACGATGGTAGCTTACTAGCAACCTCGCTGCCGACCTATGAGGTGGGGATCGACCCCCGTGTGGCTAAAGACGACTATTTCAATACCCGCGTCGATTCGCTGGGCCGGTTTCTGGCGATACTGTTCCGGGATAAGTCGGGTATGGAGTATAGCGATCTGATTAAAGATGCCCGCAGAAGCAAGCGCAAATACCTGCTACTCAATCACCGGCGCATCACCTTTCAGGAGCGGCAGCGGCTGCTGAAATGGCCGTTTTTCCGATCTACTCCCAAACTGTCGGCGCGGGGCGGTGGGCTGCGGGCTTATTATGAGCGTTACCATCCCTTTGAGCGGATGGCCCTCCGCACCATTGGCGACCTCGATGCCCGCACAGGCCGGGGGATGATGGGCTTAGAAGCCAGTTTTCAGCCGCAGTTGGCGGGCAAAAACGCGGTGGGGTTAGTAGAGGTACTGGCTGGGGGTGTCCGTAAACCCGTTGAAGATGGCCCTGATATGAAGCCCGAACCGGGTCTCGACCTCTATACTACTATTGATGTCAACTTCCAGGATATTGCCGAAACGGCCCTGCACCACGCCCTCGATAAATACCAGGCCGATAAAGGCTGTGTGGTGGTGATGGACGTAGCCACCGGCGAAATCAGGGCGATGGCCAACCTGACCCGGCGTGGGCCGAATCAGTATGTCGAGAATTTCAACCATGCCCTGGCGGGTGGGACCGACCCCGGCTCGACGTTTAAGCTGGCCAGCATGATGGCCCTGTTTGAAGAGAAAGCCGTTTATCCTGGTAAACTGGTAAACACCGGGGGTGGGCATGTACGATACCATAACATGGATATTCAGGATGCCAAGCGGGGCGGCTCCGGCACTATTACCGCCCAGCAGGTATTCGAGAAATCGTCGAATGTGGGGGTGCATTTGCTTATGCGGGACTACTATTACAGCCGCCCGGCCCTCTACTGCAAATATTTGCGGCAGTTTCGGCTCGACCAGCCAACGGGCATTCAAATGGAAGGCGAACCCGTTCCGTTTATGCGTAACCCCGACTCGAAAGGATGGAGCAAACTCTCGATGCCCTCTATGTCGTATGGCTACGAGATGAGGCTGACCCCGCTGCAAATGCTTACCTTTTACAATGCCGTTGCCAACAATGGCCGGTGGGTACGCCCCCTAATTGTGAAGCAGGTGCGGCTGGCCGATGAGGTGATCGAGGAAATGCAGCCCTACGTAGCCCCGGAGTTAATTTGCAAACCCAGCACCATCCGGTACGTGAAAAAAATGCTCGAAGGGGTGGTAGAGCGTGGCACCGCCCGGCACATTGCCAACCCGCACTACCGCATTGCGGGCAAGACCGGCACAGCGCAGAAAATTGTGAATGGCCAGTATCAGGTGGGCCGGTACTATACCTCCTTTATCGGTTATTTTCCCGCCGATAACCCCAAATACAGCATGGTGACGATGGTGGACAATCCCCATGGCGATAACGTTGACCTGCTCTATGCCGGGGCCGTGGCGGCACCGGTGTTTAAAGAAGTAGCCGACAAGATTTATGCGTACGATCTCCGAATGCAAATGCCCCTGCGGGCGGGCCGACAGCAACCTGGCGGAGCAGCAGCTCTGGTAAAAGCAGGCTATGCCGACGATCTGCATACTATTGGCACCCAACTCCAGCTCGATAGTCAGCCGGGCCTGGAGGGCTGGGTGCGGCAGGTAGGCAACCGACAGTGGAAGAGCCAGCCTACGGGCCAAAACCGCATTCCTGACGTGCGAGGTCTAACCCTGCGCGATGCCATCTACCTGCTCGAAAACCGGGGTTTCCGGGTATCGGCACAGGGGCGCGGCAAGGTAAAAGCCCAATCGCTGGAACCCGGTACTAACTTGTCGAGCGGGCGGGCCATTGCGCTGGTACTAGAGTGACGTAAAGGCTAATTTTTTTACCTTGCAGAAACACAAATGGTATGCTGTTCGGCCAGTGTATCTTTTGTGCCTTATACGATACCCGGCTGTAATTTTCCAACCCCGCTGACCCGATACACCGGTGTTTCCTGAAAGCGGGAAGCAATCCCAATTTCAGTCTCCTGGCGGTGAGGCATGAACAACTCCTGCGCCCGCTGAGGGCAGTTGTTGTCTTTCGAGAGGTGCGACAGTAGCACGTGGCTCATAAACGGAGGCTTGTGTGCCTTGAATAAAACCAACGCCTGCTGATTGGAGAGGTGCCCCTGCCCCCCGCGAATCCGCTGCTTCAGAAAATACGGATACCGACCATTCTCCAGCAATTCCTCGTCGTAATTAGCTTCGAGAAACACGGCATGGCACTGGCCAAAGTGATGAATCAGGTTGGTGCAGGCAATACCGATGTCGGTGAACACACCCACTTTAGTACCCATATAGTCAATCACAAAGCTGTGGGGGTCAATGGCATCGTGCTGTTTTAGAAAAGCTGTCACGCAAAGTTCGCCAATCCAGACGGGTTCATTGGCCCGCAGCGTACGAACGGTAAAATCGGCCTGGGGTATTCGCATTTTCAACCGCGTGGCCGGGGTGATATATACGGGCAACTGATACTTTCGGGCTAATTGATTCACTCCACTGATGTGGTCACCATGCTCGTGCGAGATAAAGATGGCTTTTACCGTATGGAGCGACAAACCTAGCCGTTGCATCCGCTTCTCGGTTTCGCGGCACGAGATACCCGCGTCAATCAGAACAGCCTCCTGCTCGTTGCCTACGTAGTAGCAGTTGCCATTGCTACCAGAATTTAAAGACGTAATGAATACGGGCATCGTGAATACAGATTCGTTAACGAATAGTTACGGCGTAAATGACCAGAAATCCAGTGCTTTCCTGTAGTCGGCGACACCACTGGCTGCGGGGGTAACGGCATAGCCGAAACCAATATATACACGCCCATTGGTTCGAATAGCATTCAGGTTAGCC
>JBBQUC010000489.1:0-3587 GCA_038212815.1 Cytophagales bacterium | reverse complement strand
CGACGCACTGCATTGACCAAATCAATGGTATCGACGGGCTTTAGCAGATAATCGAGAGCCGAGAACCGGAACGCCCGCACGGCATATTGATTGTAGGCTGTTACAAACACCACCTGAAACGGAATCTCCCCCAACTGCTCCAACACCTGAAACCCATTCAGCATGGGCATTTCAATATCCAGAAAAACCAGCGCGGGCTGCAGATTTCGTAACCCCAGCAGGGCCGATGGGCTATCGGTAAACTGTCCCACCAGGTCAACCTGTGGACAGTGCCGGGTTAGTTGCAGAGCCAGCAACGCCACGTTATCAGGTTCATCGTCGATGATAATGGTTCGGAGCATAACTATACGGGTATGTCAAGCACGATTTTTGTACCAAGCGGATCACCGTTAGGGGCTACTAGATCGAGAATATGGGCCTCTGTTTGGGTGTTATAGAGCGAATTAATCATCCGAATCCGGTCGGCAGTTACCTGCATGCCAAAGGATTTATGGTTGCCTGCCGATTTGCTTTTCAGTTCAGCAGCTCGGGCGCGGCCTATGCCATCATCCGTAATTTCGACGTGTAGGCATGGATCCGTTGGTTGAGTTATGTCCACTGTTACGGTGCCGCCTTCAGGCTTATGCATCAAGCCATGCCAGATGGCATTCTCTACATAGGGTTGCAGCAACAAGGGCGGAATGGTAACAAAGTGCAGGTCAATATCGGGGTCAATCCGAATATGTACCTGCACTTTCTCCTTAAACCGCATCGCTTCGAGGTCGCTGTATAGTTGTAGGGCTTCTAATTCGTTGTGGAGGGTAACGCGGTCGGTGCGGGAGTTTTCGAGGACAAGTCGGATGAGCCGGGCAAACTTGGTCAGGTAATCGGCGGCCCGGTCGGTATCGTTCTGGAGTGTATAGAGTTTAACCGAGTTCAGGCAGTTGAAAATAAAATGGGGGTTCATTTGTGAGCGGAGAGCAGTCAATTCTGTATCGGCCAGCCGCTGATCGAATTCGGTTTTGAGGTGTTGAATGTGCTGTTGCTCCAGCAGTTGGTTTTTGGCTTCTATTTCGGCGGTTCGTTTGGTTAACTGTGCTTCAAGTTGCGTGGTGTACTGACTTTGAATCTGGTTTTTCTCGATCTCAACCAGGCGGTTACGATAGGCTAGGGCCAGCAGAAAAAAGAAGTTTTCGCAAAGCATACCTAAGCCGAAGAAAAACGGGATATAGTTGATGAATACCAGTAGGGCCGGGTCACCCCCATCGAACCGCTTATCAATAAACATATTGCCGTAAGAGATTAGCCACAAGCACGAGACTCCGGCAATGAGGTAATGCCGAAACGGGCTTTTACTGCGAACTAACGTGACAAACATGACAATGCCGGCCAACAAAAAGGTGAAATCCTGCCGTAGGTAAGGCCAGTTGGCCCGAAACTGCAACCCATTGATGTATTCATACGTGACGAATAGCTCCTGGGCAATAAATATCACCAGCATGAACCGCAGGAATAACCATGTTTTAGGGAAATGGGCACGCAACTCAATAAACCGAGCAATGAATAGGGTATAAAAAAAGGCGATGATAAACGTGAAGTTCCGGCTGGTGGAGTGCATCTGCAAAGGCAGGCCCAAGCCCATACGGAAATTCATGTTCCAGACAATAAAGAAGAAAGCGGTAAAGCAGAAGATAGCGTAATAGAGAAAGACCAGGTCGCGGTTGAAATAATACTGCGATAGCGCAAATAGGCTCATTACCAGCAAGCCACTGCCTACGGCTATCAGCCCCAGAAACAACCAGCGGGTTAGGTATGCATTCTCGGCAAACCATACTTTCAGGCTAACCGGCGTATGCAAAACGGCCTGAACCGGCTCTATAACCCGCACCAGATTCGTGACCTTTACCAGATACAGGGTCGTTTTCACCGGCAGAACCTGTAGCCGGAGCGGTTGCCACTGCCGCACGTTATACGGCATCTGGTAGGTGCCGGTTCGTTGGAGGAGTTGTCCCCGCTCTGAAAACAGGTCGATTTGACCCTGCCTGCCTACATTTAACAGTAAATCGGTAGGTTGGGTAGTACTGGTATTCTGCACCCGAAACCGAAGCCAGGTAACAATGGTCGAGACGGGCGAGGGCGTGGCTAACCGAAATGCTTTTGGCCGAAATGGAGTGAACCGTTGCTGTTGCACCTCGGCAAACGACAGGGGAATTCCCGACAGGTCATCGAAGCTCTGTACGTATTTCCCTATATCGACCCCTTGTGTCCAGGCGGGTGTTCCCGGAACCCGAATGGGCAGGGGAATTCCTGGACTATAGCCGTCAATGGGCTGATTAGCCAGCATTCTGCCCGGCAGAACGAACAGGCCCACAAACACCAGACACAACAGCCCTTGCTGCATATATAATCTTGCTACATGGTTGATGTAGCAAGCTACAGATTTTTACCTGCTGTTGGCTATACGGGCTATGCCAATGGCCCGTCTGATTGTGTGAATAACCCGTTTATTGAGGGAAGTTCCCAATCCGTGCAGCTTATACCGTTTAATCAACGGCTCAATAAAACCAGCCTTTTACGCAGTAAAACTAACCGTTTACACATATAGAATTGTCTATCTGTTGCCGAACCAGCAGGTTTGTCCGACTAAATAGGTAACGGAACACCATTTAAAGAACCCATTTAAACCTCTCCGTTTTGTATGAACCGATTTCTCCATATTCTCAAATGGACCGGCATTACCCTCGCCGGCATTCTCGTACTGGCTGTTGCCGCCGTCTATGGCATCAGCGAGTACAAACTTACCCGAACGTACAACGTGCCGCTTACGGCCATTTTCGTACCGCATGATTCGGTTTCTCTGGCCGAGGGGCAACGATTGGTTGGTGTGTATCACTGCGGTAGTTGCCACGGTAAAAACTACGCGGGGCAGACCTTTTTGAAGGTCGATGGACTGGCCACGCTCATTGCGCCTAATCTAACGACCTGTATGCCAACGTATTCAGACTCAGAACTAGCGCGGGTGGTGCGTCATGCCGTGAAACGTGACGGCTCCAATGCCTGGATGTTTGCGTCGGGGATGTACACGCCGGTTACGGATGCCGACCTCGGCAAGATGATTGGCTACCTCCGCACCCTGAAACCGGTTACAGGCCCGGATTTGGGCCAAAACTGGTACGGCCCCATCGGTCGGGCGTTGGTGGTAGCGGGGCAGTTTCCGATTATGGCCGAGGCTATCGACCACACAATCCCCCAAACTCTGGGGCAGGACACCACGCTCGTTGGCCGGGGAAAATACATCGTGATGACCGCCTGTAGCGGTTGTCACGGTGGCCCTGAACTCAAAGGCAGCACCGACCCCCATATGCCCGCGCCTGCACTAATTATCGCTACAGCGTACAAACCCGATGCGTTCCGGCATTTTCTGCAAACGGGCGAAGGCGGCCTGACAAAAAAAGACTGTGGCGTGATGTCGGTGATGTGCCGGGAGCATTATAACAACCTCACCGACCGCGAATCCGACGCGATTTATGCCTACCTGCAAACCCTGCCGAACCAGAAAACGGTGGCGGCTAACGACTAACTATGTTTTCTGCTTAAACCAATAATCA
>JBBQUC010000488.1:0-3599 GCA_038212815.1 Cytophagales bacterium | reverse complement strand
ACTGCCCGCGCCGTCAACCCGCCCAAAGACGCAGGCTACCGGAATCTGTTGGATTAATGAGTGAATGCGTGATTGACCGGGTCAGCGTTCAGCTAATAAAAGCCCCTACCAGTCACTCATTCACAGCCAAACATTCGCTGGAACACCAGCTCTTTCATTCACTCAATCACTAATTCGCTAATTTCATTATGAGTCGCTTAACCACTGCCGGAAGGCTACTGATTACCCTCCTGATTCTGGGAGGAGTTTACTTCGGACTGAAATACATTGGCGGGATCGACCTGCTAAAGAAACTACAGTCAAAAAAGACCGAGCAAACGACCGAATCACCCTCGCTGCCCTCAGCTTCGAATGAGGAAGCTACGGCAACGGGTAGTACGCCAGCAAGCGATGAATCGTCGGCAACCTCAGATGGTGGCACAACGGCTTCCGACAATGGAGCAACCGGCCCTGCACCGGCCTTTACCTATACCGCCCCCGAACCCGTGGGCGGCAAACTCAAAGGCGTAGTCGAGTTGGGGGCCAGCGGGTTTAACTCGTTCATTGTGAACATCGACGACCAGAAACGCTGGAAACTCGAAAAAGCCGATTTTGGCAATAGCCTCGTACTGGAGAACATGGCTACCGACCTCGACATTCGGGCGGGCCTGAAGCAGTACATCGGCAACATGCTCAACTACGGCGTTGGCGGGCGCGACATTCAGTTTGTGGTTAGCTCAGGAGCCTTAAAAGCCGAGGTGACCCAGAAGATTGTCAAAAACCTGAAAGCCCTGAATTACGTCGTCAACACCGTTACGCCCGAACAGGAAGGAAAGTTAGGGCTGCGGGCCGTACTCCCCGAGCAATTTACCGACAAGTCTTTCGTAGTGGACATCGGTTCTGGCAACACCAAAATCTCATGGAAAAACGGGGGTCAGGCATCGGCGGTAGAAAGTTACGGAGCCAAATATTTCGAGAAAAGTACGGGCGATGATGTGGTCTATGCCGATGTGAACGCCAAAGCCAAACAAATCCCGGCCGATCACCGGCAAACGGCTTTCATCATTGGTGGTATCCCGTTTGAACTGGCCAAGCAGGTTCGGCAGGGCAAAGAACGCTACACCGTACTGAAACTCCCCGCCGACTATAAAGGTGAAAACGCCAAACAGAAATCGGGCTTGGTCATTTACAAAGCCGTTGCCGATGCCACCGGCTGCCGTCAGTTTGTCTTCGACTGGGATGCCAACTTCACCATTGGGTATCTGCTCACTCTAAAATAGGGTTTTAGGGTAGTGGCTTATAGGTACCAGTCACTACCCTAAAAACCAAAACCACCAACTCTCCTCTTGACCTTACGCGCTATATTTCAGGCTCTATCGGCCCAACCGGGTTTGCTGGCCTTGCTCTTGCTGGCCATACCGCTGCTGGCGTTTCTGGTCAATCTGTGGGCAGGCGATACGGCGGAGGAAGTGCTGCGGTGGCGGTATGGGTATGCTACACTGGTGTATCTGGCCTGTATTCCGGGTATGTTCGCGCTCTCGCTTAATATCTATCTGTTTCTGTTTGAGCGGCAAAGCATCTGGGATATAAACCTGGTAGCCCAGGGATTGCCCCTGCTGACAATGGGGGCAACCCTGATGATAATCAAGCGCAAAATTCCGTTTCAGTATATTCCCGGCTTCGGACGATTATCGGCTTTTCTGACGTTAATCGTGGCTATTATGGGCATTATGTGGTTCATCGACCGCACCCGCATCTACGCCATTACCTACGTGCCGTTCACGTACATCGTTGTGGGGTTTGTGGCACTCCTGCTGATCATCCGGTTTGCCTGGAGCCGTATTTGAAACCGGCTGAATTCCCTTTACCGCAACCGCTCGGTTTCGGCGCGTAGCTCATCGGCAAGCTGCCGAATCCGACTCAGTGCGGCCCGGTCAGCCATGCTCCCATCAGGCAGTTGCTGACTCACAAACGCCCGTACTTCCCACACCTCCAGTACATCGTTCAACAGCACCTCACTGCTGGGAGTAGTGGGTCGGTCGGTGGTCAAGAGCAGGATTCCTTTAGTTTTTACCTGATTGAACACCCGTCGGCACAATACCCCCATTTTGGTCACCAGCACATACAAGCGGCCATCGGCAATATCGAACCAGTTTCGCACGTGCTGACCGGCCAACAACGCGCCCGGAAACGCAAAGTCGGCATCGGCCTCAAAGGCGCGGTAATGACCGGCGGGGAGCATCGGTAAGCGCAACACCGGTAGGCGGCTGAGGTAATCGGGTTGTTGAAACTGCTGGCTGTATTCGGCAAACTGAAACTGCATCACATACGCCATGGCCGGGCCACGCTCGGTAGCGGGTAGAGTGCCATCGGCAGGTAACGAGCGCACCGGGTTGGTGGCATTGCTGCCATACACGTTGTTGAACGGGGGAAGTGGCTCCGCCAAACGGGTGGTGGGTGCAGAGGCAGTGGGGGCCATACTACCCAACCGGGCCGGTACAGGCTTGGGAGACAGCCGATGTGGCACCGCCTTCACCAATACCGTTTGCCGTTTGGCAGCGGGAGTTACCTGATTGGGAGCTACCGAACGAATTTCTGGCGGACGCGGTGGCGTTTGCACCCGATCTCCTGATGTTAGCTCATCCAGAAAACTAACTTCCTTAACGGGCCTTTCGTGGCCCGGATAAAAGTTTTCGAGGACGGCCGAAAGGGGGCGGGGTTCCGGGGGTGGGTCGGCCCCAAAGGGCTCATCGGGTTCGCGGAAGATGGGGGGTGGAATGGTAGGGATATTCGAGGCCCGCTGCACCGGCCTCTCGTGGCCCGGCCCGTTATTGATTAACGGAATACTCAAATCCGGTGTTGACCGGATTTTCTGCATGTCCTGCTTGAGCAGCGTGTCGATGGTGGTGTTGAAGGCTTTAGCAACTGCCGTCAGGGCGTTCCAGTTGGGATTGGCGCGACCTTCTTCGTAAGCCCCTAGCAGCGAGCGTTTGATCCCGATTCGCTTGGCAAACTGCTCCTGCGTGAGTCCATTCAACTTTCGCAGGTATTTAATGTTGTTGCTGATGAGACTCATCAGGTGAGTTGGCTAAAATTTTTAGTAAAGTAACTTCTTTTTTTTCATATCCGGCAAACTTGAACCAATCTCGGTTTTTTTTGTAGTTTAGGGATACACTTAACCGCAACCCTATGGTCTCCGTTGCCCCGGCTGCCGATATTCGCACCGCCTTTGCCAAACAGCGTCGCCACGCCCAAACCATGGCGCTCACCACCGCCGAAGAACGGATCGAACGCATCCGGCGGATTCAGAAATGGACGTTCGACCATCAGGACGAACTGAATCAGGCGATGTACAACGACTTCCGTAAACCATCGGCCGAGGTGGCCCTGGGGGAAGTGATGAGCCTCAACGCCGAGATTAAATACGCCATTAAGCACCTGAAAACCTGGATGAAGCCGCAACGGTTGCCAACGCCCCTGAGTTTGGTGGGTACCCGCTCGTATATCCGCCACGAACCTAAAGGGAATGTGCTGGTTATTGCCCCCTGGAACTACCCCTACGGTTTGCTGATGAAACCCCTGGTATCGGCCATTGCTGCGGGTAATGTCTGTATGCTGAA
>JBBQUC010000487.1:0-3600 GCA_038212815.1 Cytophagales bacterium | reverse complement strand
TTTTGACCATCGCCACCAGCACGTCGAAGAGTTGGTCGCGGGCGGCCGTACTCAGAATGCTCTGGTTGAGTTCGTACCGAAGCTCGGGTGCCGACCGGCGCAGGGCGTAGGGTGCGTTGCCCGCCAGCCGGGCCTGTAACTGGTCAATAAGTGCCTTGTCTTTTGCCACGGCCACGGTAGCAACTGCCCGTTCGGGGTAATTGTAGCTGGCCCGGTGCGCTTCGTAATAGGCTTTCTGGCCTGTAGAATCGGCCACTGACCGTTCCCAGACCTGCTCTTCCATCACTTGCGAGAGCAGCACGCCATCGCGGACTTCATTGAGCAAATTCCTGAATTCGGGGTACTTGCGTTCCAGGTTCGCTTCTTCCGTAGCCAGCAGTTTATCGCCCACAAAGCGGGTGTACAGTTTCTCCAAAACGGCCTGGGGGGCCACGGCGGGGGCGCCGTCGCGGCGGGGTGTTTGCTTTTGCCGGGCGTAGGCCAGGAAATCGCTAATGGGCACCGTCTTGCCATCGATGCTCAGCAGCGGCTGGTTGTTGGTCTCGGTAAGCACGGGTTTCCACTTGCCCACCAGTATGGTAGAGTCGGCGGTGGCGAGAACGGCCTGTTTCACTGTGGCGTATTCGGTAATGACATATTCGCGGCCCAGGCGCAGTAGCGTAGCTTGCCGCAGTACCTCGGCCCGGGTGTCGGTCACTACTTTCTGCCGAAGCGCGGGGGCCAATTCGGCAAAGGACTCCATCGGCTTGCGCTCAATCAGTTTCAGAATATGCCAGCCGTAGTTGGTACGAACGGGGGCGCTAATACTACCGACAGACGACAGCGCAAACGCGGCTTCTTCCAGCGCGGGCACCACCTGCCCCGTGGCAAAGGGCGGCAGCTTACCACCCGCGTTCTTGCTCTGCACATCGTCGGAATAGGCACGGCAAACGGCATCGAACGGTTCGCCCGCCTGCAATTTGGCGTAGGCCTCGTCAATCTTTGCTTTGGCTTCAATGGGTGCCTGTGGGGTAGCCGAGGGCGACAGGCGCACCAGAATGTGCGCCACATGCACCTTACCGCGCGAGGCACGATGGTCATTGACGCGTACCAGATGGTAGCCAAACTTCGACCGGACGGGCAGGGAAATGCTGCCTACGGGCGTGGTATAGGCCGCTGTTTCAACCGGATACACCATCTGAAAAGCGGTGAACCATCCCAACGTCCCTCCATTTTGCCGGGCCGTGGGGTCGGCAGAAAACTGGTCGGCCAGGGTGTTGAAAGCTTCTCCTTTCAGCAGGCGGTCCCGCAGGCTGATAGCCAATTGGTAGGCTTTCAGCGTGTCGGCGGGGGCGGCTTCTTCGGCCACGGGAATCAGAATGTGCGACGCGTTGACCTCTTGCTGCATCCGTTGGTAGGCCTCATTGGCCAGTTGCTCCACCAGCGACTTATCGGTTAGGTAGGGTTGGGCAAGCTGCTTGCGGTAGGTGGCCATTTCTTCCCGAAATGCCTCTGTTGTATCGCGCCCGGCCTGTTCGGCGGCCAGCACTTTCAGTTTCAGGTTAGTAAAGAGTTCCAGGTAGCCCCGCAGGTCGGTGCGTTGAGCGGAGGTGTCTGACGAGAGTTGATTTTTGGTAAACGAATCAAAAAACTCGTCGCTGGTGATACTCCGGTTTTGGCCAAGGGTAAGCACCACCGGTTTGGGAGCGGGCAGCGTTGGAGCCGCCACAACCGCCACGGGCTTTGCCGTTTGGCACCCCGAAAACAGGGCTACACAAAGGGCTACAGCAGCCAGCGACGGGCCAAATGAGGGGTAGTTGGGGGGCGAAATCAAGGAGGTATGAGTGGGTATTTTGGGAAGCACAGGACTGTAAAACAAACAGCCCGACAGGCGTTTAGATTCCGGTAGGTGAACCATCAAAGATAGCTATTATTGGCCAGAAGGCCCCGTTTTAAGGGTTTTTAACGCCAGATCGTAGGTCAGTTCGTATTCGAACGAGTCACGCAGATGCTGCCCTGTAAAGCGGGCTGGCACATGCATAAATGCCTTTCCCGACTTGCGCCAGGCGGCCTCGTTGATGGTGATGCTGCTTTGCCCCAGCACATCGTCATCGTCGAGCTGATTAGCGAATTGCAGACCCAGTCCTGCGGTTGCCAGTCCCGCCGTCACGTATTTCAGGGGAGTAAGCACCTCGGTGGCCGTGAGCAAAATGCCCGCCGGTACCGCCACGATGTTGTTTATTTTCTGAATCTGCGTCACCAGGTTACTCGCCGTTTTGTAATCGTCTACCTCCACCAGTACCACCGAGGCCACGATTTTGCCCCCGTGTGGCATGGCTAGCCGCACTGGAATGGCCTGAGTCAAATTGGCCATCTGCCCCTTTTTCAGCGACTCGACACCCCACCCGCCGTTGATGACCCCAACGGCTTTGTTTTGGTTGTCATAGCTCACTAATGAATAGGCCAGCATGACTTCGTCGCGGCGGCTGATGGTTTCTTCGAGGTTATTGGCCCGGAGGCTGTGGGGTGTCAGTTCCGCCGTCAGCGATTTGGGCGCGGCGCAGGAAGTAAGGAGTAGGAGGGAAGCGAACAGGGAAGTTGAGCGATGCATGAACTAGTTACGATTCGGCGGCGCGATTTGTTATGCTTGGCGGGCCGATTTGGTGTGCATTGACGGTTGTCACAATGGCTTTGGAGGAAATCTTTTCCGAAACCAGATTGTGAAAATACATTACTTATCAATCGTTTCTATAGGTATTTATCGGCAACTATATTCAAAATCTGTCACGCTGATACCCCCGGAATTTACATGAAAAAACCAGCCCGTGTTTGGGTATTTAGTGTCTATCTGAATTTCACGCTTCACTCTGCCAATTGTGTCGAAATCGTAGAAATAATCAATACGGTATACAGGCCCTGTTTTAAAAAAATAGGAGTCTGATGTACTGGTAGTTATGCTGAGAGTTAAGTTCTGATTACCTATACCAAAATACTGGCGAATCGGTGCTATTGCTGGCCGAGTTAGATCGTATAAATAGGTATCTCGAATTGTTCCTTTATCATCTGGAATGCCAGATAAGTAGTATAGTAAGTTATTTGACTCTATCTTCACGGTATCCTTACTAAAGGACTTTCGTTTTAATAACAGACCTTGTTCCGTATAAAGATATCGATCATCATACCCCCGTGAATTAAGCGGTATTGTATCGCTGTACGTTCGTAGGAAGATACCATTGTCTATTATATTGTTTTTAATAAATAGAGATGTCAGCGTGTAGGTATATGATATAGCTGATGAGCTTTTTCTCTCATTTTTCATCTCTCGAATTAGCCTGCCTTTTTCGTCGTAAGTAAAAGATCTGTCGTTGTCCTTGTAAATAGTATATGATTTTCCGTTGATAGTTAATTGCTCCGATTCAGTTTTGGGGCCGTAATTATCACCTGTCCACGTTGTGGACCTACTAATAAGGCAGGCTGGGCGCGGGGCAAGTACATATTTCGCGTCTATGTTTGTGTAACAGCTTGTTACGAACAAGAGTGGCGTTATGAAAAGTAGACAATTTAAGATTTTAGATAATTTTGAAGTGGCTTGCATACACGCGAGTAGTTTAGAAATTGTTA
>JBBQUC010000486.1:0-3604 GCA_038212815.1 Cytophagales bacterium | reverse complement strand
TTCAACTCCGGCGGGGTAACAATTTCGGCGATTTTTTTCGATACCTCTTCATCGGTAAAGGGAGCAAACATGGCGTTTACGTAGTTTTCGTTGGTGGCATTCCCCGATGCAATTGACGCTACACATTGGGCATACACCTCGTCCAGCACATATTCCGTATCGCGCTCTTTGTGGAGTTCCAGTGCCGCCCGAAACGCCACAAACTCGCGGAATTTCGACATGTCGATGCCGTAGCAGTCAGGAAACCGGATTTGTGGAGCCGACGAGACAATAATGATCTTTTTCGGCCCTAGCCGGTCAAGCATTTTCAGAATACTCTTTTCGAGGGTAGTGCCGCGCACAATCGAGTCGTCGATGACCACTACGGTGTCTTTGCCTTTTTTAATCACCTCAAAGGTGGTATCATAGACGTGTGCCACCATCTCATTGCGCTGCGAGTCATCGGTAATAAAGGTGCGGACTTTCACATCTTTGGAAACCAGTTTCTCAATGCGGGGCCGGAAAGAGAGTACTCGCTCCAAATCCTGCTCAAACAGAATGCCTTCCATAATGGCTTTCTTGCGCTGCTTGGCCAGGTATTCTTCAATCCCCTCTACCATGCCAAAAAAAGCAGTTTCGGCCGTGTTGGGAATGTACGAGAAGACCGTGTTCTCCAGGTCGTAATTAATCTCTTTCAGAATTTGCGGCACCAGCAACCGGCCCAACTGCTTGCGCTCCGAATAAATATCCGGGTCGGTGGCACGGGAGAAATAAATCCGCTCGAAACTGCACGATTTTTTCTCGATGGGTTTGATAAACTGATACTCATCGAACTCGCCGTATTTGTCGATAATGAGTGCATGACCGGGTTTTACCTCCTGAATGGCGCTGTACTCGACGTTGAAAGCCGCCTTAATGGCAGGTTTCTCCGAGGCTACTACCACAATCTCATCGTCGGCATAGTAATACGCCGGACGGATACCGGCCGGGTCGCGGGCCACAAACGATGCCCCAAAACCCGTCATGCCCACCATGGCATAGCCCCCATCGAAATCGCGACAGGATCGGTGCAGTACCCGTTGCAAATCGAGGTTATCTTCAATAATGTCGGAGAGATCAGGGTTTTCATAAATACCCTTGAACCGGTCGAATACGCGCTGATTTTCCTCGTCGAGGAAATGGCCAATCTTTTCCATCACCGTTACGGTATCGACCCGCTCTTTGGGGTGCTGCCCCAGCGAGACGAGTTTGCCAAACAGTTCATCGACGTTGGTCATGTTGAAGTTTCCCGCCATCACCAGGTTGCGGCTACGCCAGTTGCTTTGCCGAAGCATGGGGTGGCAGTTTTCAATATCATTGGCTCCGTGGGTGCCGTAGCGCAGGTGGCCCATCCAGACCTCACCCGTAAACGCTGCGTTCTCCTGGAGCCATTTGCCGTCCAGAATACGATCTTTATTCCCTTTCAGGGCTTTCTTGAATTTCTTGTCAATCTTTCCGAAGATATCGGCAAGGGGTTGCGGCTCCACGGAGCGATACCGGCTGATGTAGCGATGTCCGGGCGACACCTCTATTTTAATATTGGCTACGCCGGCACCATCCTGCCCCCGGTTCACCTGCTTTTCCATCAGCAGATATAGCTTGCTGACCGGGTAGAGGGGGGTTTTATACTTATCGAGGTAGTATTGATAGGGTTTACGAAGCCGGATCAGGGCAATACCGCATTCGTGTTTGATAGCGTCGCTCATGCGCGTCGGGGGCCGGGTTGCCTGTGCGCCAACCCGGATCCGTATAGGTTAGTTAGCTTACTGGAAGTATTTCAGTAACCCTGCATCGGTGTCGATAGTTCGACGCAGGGGTAAAACAAAGGTAACATTGGGGGTAATCTTGTTGAGTCTAAGTACGCACGAACCAATTATAGCCCAGCTAATAAATTCAACAGCCAGTCGGGTTTCAGAAACAGTAGAATAATGGGTAATACCAACAGAGCCAGCAGCATACGCTGATGCAGCGGTAAGGCTACCGGCAAAACGGACAGGATGGGCCGACGAAAAAACAAGAGTAGCGGAATACGCAGGTAATAAAACAGCGAGATCACGGCGTTGAGCAGTCCAAACCCAAACAGAGCCAGCACCCACGGGTTACCATCGGTTTGCCAGGCTTCGTATAAGGCCGAAAAGATCAGCACTTTGGCTGTGAACCCTACTGTAGGCGGCAGGCCCGTTAAGGCCAGCATGGTGAGCGTGAGGGCTACGGATAGCAGCGGCTGAGTAGCCCCTAACCCCGCAAAATTGGCAATAGTCAGGCTACCGCCATTGGCTCTCGCCAGGGTAGCCATCAGAAAAAAAGCAGCCAGGTTGATAAACAGGTAGGTAGCGGCATAGAAAGTAGCCGCCCGGAACCCCACCTCATCCAGTGCCACTACGCCCACCAGTAAAAACCCGGCGTGGGCAATGGTCGAGTAGGCCAGCATCCGTTTGCCATCGGCCTGCCCCAGGGCCGACAGATTTCCAAACGTAATGCCCGCCAGGGCCAGAATGGCCAGGGGTGTTTGCCACCCACCCGGCAGAGACGATACCAGCCGCATAAGCACCAGCAGAGCAACGGCTTTGGGGGCTACGGCGAAAAAGGCCGCTACCGGCACCGGAGCCGCATCGTAAGCATCGGGAGTCCAGATATGGAACGGCACCGACGCGAGTTTAAACAGCAACCCCGCTCCCGTAAATAATCCGGCCACCAGCACCACCACCGATTCATTGCGTGATAATCCCTCCGTAAACGCCTGCGCCGATAGATCGAGGGTGCCGGTCATGCCGTACAGTAGCGACATACCGTAGAGCATAATGGCTGAACTAATGGCCCCAAACAGCAGGTATTTGATGCCCCCCTCGGCAGCCCGGCGCGTGGTGGTCAGGGCGGTGAGCAGATACGAACAAATAGATACTAATTCAAGACTGACATAGATGGCCAGCAGGTTCACCGCCATACTCAGCACAAACAGGCCCAGCACCAGGGCTATCAGGAGGGCAAACCACTCCAGGGGCAGCATCTCCTCGCGGTCGGTAAACCACACCACAGCGATAGCCGCCACCACCACAATACCTTTAAAAAATTGTGCCTGTCCGTCGAGGTGAAGGAGGTTTAGAAACAGAAACCCCCGCTCAGGAGTCAGTAGCACCCACAAACCTGCTACCAGCAATAACCCAATGGTGATCCCCAATAGCCAGCCGCGTACAAATGTCCGTTTCCGCAACACCAATTCGGCCAGCAGCAGCCCACAAAACCCCAAAGCCAGCCACATCTCCGGCCCAAAGGGGCCAAGACTATCGAGCAGGTTCTGTAGTTGGGAGGAGAGGGACAAGGGTAATTAGTTAGTGGGGGAGTTGGTCAGTTAGTGAGTTGGGGAATTAGGTAGGTTCAGGAACTCACCAACTCACTGACTATTTTTCATACCCCCGTAAATGCACGGGTTTTTGGTTTTTGCGAAGCTTGATGTTCAGGAACTCGACCAGCAGCGAGAAAGCGATGGCGAAATACAGATAGCCTTTCGGCACGGCACCAACCGCCTGTTTGACGATCACCATCTCGGAGAGGTGTGCGCCCTCGGCCAGGAGCATGAACCCAATCA
>JBBQUC010000485.1:0-3611 GCA_038212815.1 Cytophagales bacterium | reverse complement strand
CTGATGTGTTACTTTAACAGCACTGCCTGCCGGAGCCACTTCACCCCCGGCCAATACGACCGCATGAACGCTGGTTTGGCCCTCCGCCAAAGCCACACGGCCTACTCGCTCGATTATCCGTCTACCAATGTCAATGCGCCTTCTGGTGTAGCCGATAACCGGGTAAATGCCAGCACGGTGGTGCTAACCTGGTCTGATAACGCTACCAACGAAATGGGGTATTTCATTGAACGCTCCACCACATCAGCTATCAGTGGTTTTGTGCCTATTGGCGGCGTGGCACCAAACGTTACTACATTCACCGACACCAGCGCACCGGATAATGCCGTGTATTATTACCGGGTTCGTCCTTCCAACAGCACGGGTAATAGCAGCGTGTGCCCCATTAACAGCCCCTTGCCCACGATCACAAACCTCAGCACCAGTACAGCAACGGCAACGTCTGTAACCGCCACCTGGACAATGACACCGGCTACTGTGCCCACCGAAATTCGCTGGCGGGCCATCGGCACCACCGCCTGGAGCAGCGCCACCACCACAGCCGGTGTGGCCACCTACGCCATCACGGGCCTGAATGCCGGAACTACCTACGAGTGGCAACTCCGTCCGAACTGTACGGCAACACCCAGCTATGTGTCGGGCAGTAATTTTGCCACCTCCGGCACCTACTGCACTGCAATGACCACGACCAAAGCCGGGGACTGGAACGACCCAACGGTCTGGTCGTGTAACCGCGTCCCAACCGCCACTGATGCCGTAACCATCGGCCATGTTGTTTCAGTACCTGTGGGCATAACCAGTAACGCCCGCAAAATTCGGTACGGTACGTGGGGCCAGCTCTCATTTGGTGCAGGTAGTACAGTACGACTGAGGCTATAGCAAACGGCATAGTGCCTGACTCCCAACCGTAAGCAACCTGTCACGTACCACTAACCTCGTTTTTGGGCAAACAGCCAATCCAACAAGCCTGGTGTTTTGATTACTGCTTCCCAAATATCGTGAGCCGCATCGGGGTATTCCGTATAACGCGGGCTGCCACCGGCTTTCTTCAGGGCTGCCACCATGTCGCGGGAACCGCTGACGGGAACATTTCTATCGTTTGCTCCATGAAAAGCCCAGACTGAGACATCGGTCATCTGGTTGGCTTGACTTGGCGTTCCTTGCCCACAGACGGGTATGGCCGCCGCAAACAAATCGGGGCGCCTACCAATCAGATGCCAGGAACCGTAGCCTCCCCGAGACACCCCCGTTACGTAACGCCGACGGGGATCAATCGAGAACGCCTTATCCAAAGAAATGATGGCGTCAATAGCCAGTGAAGCCACCGACGGTGTATTGGCAACACCACCCCAGCCGGTATGGGGTGGACATCGAGGCACAAAAACAAAGGCAGGATATTTCCGCTTATTCTCATCGGTCGATAACCATTTGGCCATCGGGCAGGCATCAATCTGTCGCGTGTTATCGGCCCAGCAGGAATAGGGCAGGGCAACAACCAACGGATACCGTCTTTGGGGATTGTAGTTAAGGGGTTTTAAGAGTCTGTACAATAAGGTATCCCCCCGGCCGCTGATGTAGCTACCCTCCTCAAAAGGTTGTGCCAGTGCAATTTCCCGAGCGGAGATATGGGTCTGCCCGTAATTTTCACCCACCAATCGGACCCCCAGTACCAGCGAACTGATGGTGAGTACAGTGACCAATCCGTTTGCTATAAGCAGCCGGGTTGATAAGGCAGGCGGTTCGTTAACAGAATCAGCGCTTTGCAGTTCATCCACAAAATTGATAAGGAACAGAACCGGAACGATCCAGTCGGCTAAGGAAAGCCATTGGCGAATCGTATCTAGAGTGATATTGAGCGGATACGGGGGCGTATCGATAAACCAAATCACTGCTGCCAGTTGCCCCAAGTATAGTATGGTCGACATGACACCGGCTCGCTTTAGCCAGGGTCTACTTCGAGCTTTGGACATGAAGAGACTGGCGGAATACACCAGGGCTGTACTAATGCCAAACAATATAACCTCATATGTGTACCTGCCTATCAGGGGATAAAGCGTTGAGAAAAACAGAAAGAGAAGGCCTCCTACAATAACGCATGAGGCCACTACTCCCGTTAAAAAAGCAGCCTGATACTGCTTTCGATGATAGTAGGTCAGGATTAGCACCGATGTGGTCAGTGAGATAACGTTCCCCACCAGAAACCAACTTCGAAATGACGGGAGCATATACATATCCACACCAAGCTGGAAATGAAGCCAACTTTGGAACAACCCAGCAGCCACGGTGAGCCCTAAACTAGAGCAAACAAGTTGGTAGAAACGTCCGGTCATGCTACCTGAGATTTGAGTTTTCACTTAAAACGGAGCCATCCAGGCCTGCCCGAAATGAAAATAGACCTGTAATGTATTGGTTTTGAGAGTATGTGCAGAAAAGTGGCGATTTTGACAAGCCAACTAAATTAGCCAGCGTACCACAGTAAATGCCCGATCAGAGACAACCTATCTCTGAACGGGCATTTACTGTGGTACGCTGGCTAATTTACAGCACTTTCCAGGTCAGGGTCCAGCCAGCTTTCATTTGATCTACATCCGGAATTTTGATGCCCATCCGGCCTGTCGAGGCATCGACGGCAGCCAAGGGCAGCACCATAGTCTGCTGACTACCAGCGGTATAGAGTTTATCGGCGCGGAAATAGACGCGGCCAGTCTGGGTGTCGATGTCTTCCACAATGGCGTAGAGCCGGTCGCCTTCGGTCACGGGTACGTCGTTCGCAATGCCGTTGCGGGTGAGGTTGAATACCCACACGCCGCCCCGCCGTAGGTCACCTGCCTTCATCAGTTTGGCTTTGATGCCGCCCCGAAACAGGTCAGCCGCATTGGGCAGGGGTAAATCGTCGGGACGCTCGTCGGGGGTGGTCAGGTCAGCTTTTGGGTTGGGCGCGGCCAATACGGCCTGCTTTTCGAGGTTGATCATCAGGCCCTCGTCAAAGAGCACATTCGCTGCTTCGGCGGGTGTTTCCTGCTGCACGGGCTTCTGTAAACTGGCCAGCAGTTGCTGCGGCAAGTCATTAGCGTAGTTTCGGTAGTTGTTGAACAGTTCTTTAAACGCCAGAATCCGGTAGAGGTATTTGCCGGTTTCGGCGTTGAGCCGGAGGTAGTAGTAGTTGCGGTTTTGCTGCCGCCGAATACTACCCAGCAGGTTGCCAATGCCGTTGTTATACGCCGCCGCCGCCAACGTCCACGACCCTAATTGCCGGTGCAGGTAGTTCAAATAGCGACAGGCGGCCAGGGTTGATTTTTCCAGATTCAACCGTTCGTCAAGGACATTATCAACCGTCAAACCCAGTTCGCGGGCTGTGGCGGGCATAAACTGCCAGTAGCCCGCCGCGCCCTTAGCCGATATCGCCCCGCCTACCAGCGAGCTTTCAACCAGCGGCAGGTACTTAAAATCGGCGGGGATCTGGTAACGCGCCAGAATGGGTTCAATGATAGGGAAAAACGAGGCAGCCCGTTGCCGCATCCGAAACAACGCCATCGACTGCTTCGTGTTTCGCGCCAGGGCCGATATAAGCCGCCGGGCCACGGCCTCTTCATGCAGGGGCACGGCTTCGC
>JBBQUC010000484.1:0-3617 GCA_038212815.1 Cytophagales bacterium | reverse complement strand
TTCGCCAGTGCGTGTCTTTGAGCGAGGGTCAACCCAAAATCGGTCAGCAGCGCATCAACGGCGCGGATGCCCCAGAGCCAGCGGATCTGTTCGCGGGCATCGCCCCAGGTCTGATCCAGCATTGTCACAATGGCTACACTGTCGTGGTGAAATAACGACTCGGCTAATTCAATCAGGTCGAAGCCGTAGCGTTCCAGTTCGCGGGAGTAGGTATCAGTCTGCGTTTTCCAGATGAACCCGGTTTCTTCAAACGGGGCAATGCGGGTTTTGATGGCCTGAATTACCGCGCCAATGTGCGCCGGATCGGTCAGGTGAAACCGCACCCGCAGGTGGGTTTGCGGGTCGGCGTAGCGGATAAAAAACCACTTGTCAATCAACCCCTCGGCCAGCAGCTCGTCGGTTAGGGGTTTTATCGCTTCAGTCAGCACTTTATCGGCCAGCCGCACCCCACCGTAGAGTTTTACATACAACCACTCCGACCCCAGCGAAAAATGCCGTTGTAGTCTCTGGCCAGGCAGCGAAAAAGCGGCCTGATTGACAGGGTAAGCCGTTTGCTCGTTGATGAGTAAGCCAATGCACTGATGAATGAGGGGTTGACCCGTTTTGGTCTGTACCGTCGAATTCCACAAAAACTCTTTCAGTTCAATCCGTTCGCGGGTTTTGATGGCATCGGTAAATGCCCGGATGCTGAGCGGGTTTTGCCAGTCGATTAGGAGTTCATTATCGCCCTCGGCCAGCACCACAAAACGGGGCATTTGCCAGTGCTGGGTAAACTGGGTAATATCGGCGGGTTGCTCCGACAAAACAGAGGCATAATCGGTTTTGGCGAGTTGCCAGGTAGCGGCCTGCAAAATGACGTTCTGGTAGGTAACACGCGGCAAAAACGAATGTTGACTGGCCAGAATACCCCAGTTAAACCCATATCCGGTGCGCTTGCCCTGCTGCTGCAAATCGCACAGAAACTGATAAACCGGCAGGGAATTATGGCTATAATTGTGGGCCGTACTCAGGCGTGGAATCACAATTTTGTTCAATCGTTTCGACCGTAGCATAATCAGGCCGTACCGCACCGAAACCATCAAGTCGGCTAACTCGATTTGCTGCGCCTGGGGTAGCGACGATTTGCCGAGAAACGGAATTTCGTAGGGCCGAAAAGCGGGGTGCAGCAGAATATTGCCGATGCGGCTTTCGGGCAGGTGAATGATCTCGGCAAAGACCACATCGGGGTTTTGGGCCTGTTCGGTTTGGGCAATGTTGAGCGCGGTAGCGAATACGGCGGGTTCGCCGTGTGCAAACCGGCCCAGCAGATTGATGGCACTGGAGCCGCCTATGCTTTCGATAAGGAGCTGCTTGTCTGCCTGTTCATTATCAACCAGCCGAAACATAACCGCCAGCGAGGGCGGCAGGTCTTTGTAGTTCGCAGCCGGAAAGTCGGTTAACTCACTGTCTTCGATAGTCAGGGTATAGGCGTTGGATTCACTCGCTTTTTTGAGTTTGTTGAATAGCCATTTCTGGATTTTGTTCCATTGAAGCGATTGCTCCTGATCGGGGCCGTTGGGCAGCAGCAAATCGGCAATGAGGGGGTTATGGTCGCCGGAGTCGCTACTATCGAGGTAGCCAATGCCCATTTCAGTGTCTAATACAGCTAGCAGCGGCATTTCTTTGTCTTCAAACCGTTCGTAAAACCGCCGGGCAAAAGTCGTCAGATTGTCGGATGGTTTGGCGGGCGTAAACTGATTCAGAAACGTAAATGCCTGACGCAGACTCTCCTGCCAGCGCGTATCGAACGTCTTACTTTCGGGAGTACAGAATAAATCGGTTTGAAAAAGCCGGTTTTTCTGAAACAGCACCCCAAATACCGACAGGCTGTTTATCAATGTTTCGTAGGCGACAATGGGGTTGGTTTGGTTGGTGTCTAACGTGGCTATTTGCCCATCACAATCGCGCAGGGCGTTCAGTAAGTCGGTTACTGATTCATCGGCGGCGTCGGTATAAATACGCTCAATAACGGCGATAATCTGTTTAATAAATTCCTGACCCGTAATGGCGGGTTCCAGGTCGTGTACCAATAGTTGTAAATCAATAAGTTGGTTAATAAATCCCTGTGCTTCATCGAGCGAAATATCGTCGCTCAAGAGGGCATTTATGAGGTCGGTATAGGTAATGCCGGGCTGCGCTAAAGCCAGCGCGTTGTTGATATAGTCGGAGGTGGTGATGGCCGAAATCTGGTGCGCCCGCTGACCATCTATGTAGCGGTAATCAATATACCGAATCTCATCGCCAGCGGTATAAATGCTGGTGTTGGGCGAATAGATAAGGTGCTGGCTGATTACAGGGTGCGTAGCTAATTGCTGCGCCAGCGCACACAAAAAGTGCATATCGAAGCGCGTATGGCGGTGGTAGCCCGTCTGCGGCAACGTAACTGGCCCATCGGCTTCGCCCCAGTTTAATACCGAACAAGCCGCAAACAGGCCAAAGGGCGTGCAGCGGCTCATCAGGCGGCTATAATATTTAGTCAGCGATGCCAGGAGTTTAGCCTGTTTTTTGGCATCGAGCGTTGCGCCCCGCTGCCACTCCATGCTCATCTCATACAAATCGGGTGAGGCCAGAAAAATGGCTTCCTGAAACCACGTTTCACCCAACGCGGTTTTTAGCGTTGCTTCCGTAAGTTGGCCTGGCGCAAAGGGCAGATAAGGCGTTCTGACAATCAGGTTTTGATGGAAGGTGTAGGGCGTTTGCATGAGCGGGTCAAGAATTTTTAAGTGCATTGAAAACGATTCCTGCTGCTTATACTACTTAGCAGCAACGGTGAGATGGTCTGTTAATACTCGCCTGATTAGTGGTCTTGAAATAACTGCCGTTTCGAGACCAATACATCCTTAACTCATTAGCAGCCATCGGTGCAAGTACGCATCGAAAGGGTAACATAACGAACACCTCCTTTAACCAAATTTTGCTGGCCTTTCTGTAGCGAGGTAACAGTCATTTTGCTGATAGACAGCTTGCTGTTGTTTGTGTTGGTTTTCATGAGTTTGTTCGGTTTGATTGGTTGTTGTTTGTGATGAATTTGTTTGTCCTTGTTTGATGATTCAAAGGTATATCAGCCAGCCGGGGTGAATTTGGCGACTTTCTCTGTGGTGCGTTTAACTTGATAAGTGGTGGCTACAATGAAATTTCGGCGGCTGAGTACCAACACGATGTGCTGGGTGGTGAAAGGGTGGTTAAACCGTTGACCCTGAAGTACGGCAAACCACTGCGTTACTTCCGTTATCCGTTGGAGCTAACACTCTCTCCTGGGGTGCCGCCGGTTATAGTTCTTATAGACTGTACTATAGCTCCCCCTTTTAGCTGGGATAAGTGGCTATTCTGAAGAGCGGTAACGGTCATCTTGTAGATAGTGAGTTTGCCGGTGTTTTGTGAGTTGGTTTTCATGAGTTTGTTTGGTTTGTGTTTGTTGATGAAAAATGAGTTAATTGGTTTGTTTGATGGTTCAAACGTACTGGTTGATGCCGGGGTGAATGTTGAGGCTTGGGTGTATATCCAGTGGCTTTTGATTAATAGTTCAACAGGAGCCACTTCCGCATATATCCATGTGAGTGCTCGTGAGGCATCTGAGG
>JBBQUC010000483.1:0-3617 GCA_038212815.1 Cytophagales bacterium | reverse complement strand
TGAGCATGAGCCAGTTGGGCCAGTAACCAAAACACAATGGCGAACGTGCCGAATCGAGATGAGCTGAGGAAGTGCATGTAATGTATAAACGCTTATGCAAATATACGGTGTAGAAAACAGGGCAGATGGGCACTGTGGCTGAAACAGCAATAATCGGACCCCAGATGAGCAACCAGCCGACTACATTGACCAATGCCATTTAGAGAGAACTGTGCCGATTTGGCCGTAAACGCTACGAAATTACAAGGTTTAAGGGAAATTGTGCCGTTAAAATTGAGTGACACAGTGTCGACATGGTCTGTCTGTTAAAAAATCCTAAACTGAGTAGAAAACAGTGTCAATAACCGCCAATTACTCAAAACTGAAAATTGGCTGGTGTACGCCTGTTTAGACGTACCAGCTAACTTCTGGTAACACTACGTGGCAAAACTCCCGAGTGGCCCATCTGTTCTAGATAAACACCTGATATCGAAGGGTTAAGTGGCCCCGCCGCCCACCCGATTTCAGCGGACTGTTGTCTGTGGCGGGCTGGTATTGGTAATACGGACGGTTCTGGTAGTCGAGGATAAATTTGCCGTTGTAGCCCTTGATGAGGTAGTTTATACCCACGTTCACCGACCACCTTAGTGCAGGGCGTTGCTCTGGTTGACACGAAAACAGGGCTGGTTGAGGAAGATAACGTTGAAAAAGTGCGTGCCTGATTCGTTCAGCTTATAGGTCAACTCACTTTTGTCAGGTACTGGCTTTTTGGCGGTCGCTGGCTAAGCCATCAGGGCTCCGGCGCGGGTCAATAGGTCAGTGGCCCGTGCTGCTTCGGCCACCGATTGGGTATATACAGTCACGAAGGCCTTGGTCTGGTGGGCCTCTTCGGTCCCGGTCTCGTCGAGGCTGCCAAATAAGGAGAAGAAAAACCGGCCCGTACTGTCGGCCAGGGTGGGGTCGGGGTTGGCCTGTTCAGCGTCTGTAGTGGGGTTGGGCTGTGACAGGTCGGACGGGGTTGTCAACCGGATGGTTTCGTGGGTAAAGCCGCTGCCCAACAGTTGCTGTACAGCCTGTTGTGCTTCAGACAAATCAGCAAAAAAACCAGTTGTTGGTGGCGGTAGTGGCATTGTCCTGGTTGTTGAGGAGTTGAAGATTGGCCGAAAGGTAGGGCCATCTACATGAACAGGCTATGATAGCAGTCACAGTCAGGTATGACTATTTACGGATTCGGGAAACAATCATACCTGACTGTGACATTGGTCATTGTCGGCAGTACGAGAAGTACTCATCTTTGTTATAAGTAGTGTTACCGTAAACAAGCTTAAACTAAGATGAACAACTATAAATCAGTTATTTACATGGCCGATGATGACGCCGATGATCGTCATTTCATCAGTAAAGCCTTCCAGGCCGTCGACCCATCCGTTACGCTGATTGAAGCTGAAGATGGTGGCGACCTGTTATCGTTGCTGAACACGCGGATTCTGGACCCGGTTGCTACACCCGTGCATCTGATCCTGCTCGACATGAACATGCCCCGGCTGAACGGGATAGAAACCTTGCAGGCACTCAAGGCCAACCCTGCGTTGCGGCACATCCCAACGGTGATGATATCTACCTCAGTCGATCCAGAACTGGTGATGGCGGCCTTTAAACACGGCATCAACAGCTATATTCAAAAGCCAACTTCGTTTGCCGCCCTCGGTCCGATTGCGCAGGCACTCAAAATTTGCTTTCTCGATAACTCGGTGGCACAGGATGGTCTTCAAGATGGCCAGGCACCCGGCAACTACACCACCGTTCAGTCATATTAGCCTGATAATCAATTTGTTTTATCGTTAAGCTGGTATGTGACGGCTCAATGCCCTGTTTTTATGACCACTGGTACGAGTCCCCCAGTATTTCCCTTTTTGGCTGGCAACGGCGAAATGCATACCCTTACCCAGCAATACAACTGGGCCGCCACGCCCATAGGTGGCCCGGAGGGGTGGCCTCAGAGTTTGCGCACCATGCTTTCTGTTATCCTGAACGCCAGATTCCCCATGTTTTTGTGGTGGGGACCCGAACTCATTCAGTTCTATAACGACGCCTACCGGCCCAGCCTGGGTATCAACGGCAAACACCCTACCGCGCTGGGGCAACGGGCCGAAATCTGCTGGCCCGAAAACTGGCCAATGATCAAACCGCTCATCGATCAGGTGATGGCTGGGGGCGAGGCCACCTGGAACGAAGATCAGTTGGTGCCGATTTACCGGAATGGCCGGGTCGAAAACGTGTACTGGACGTATAGCTATAGCCCGGTATGGAGTGATACTGGTGAGGTAGTCGGCGTTTTGGTCATCTGCCAGGAAACCACCCGGCAGGTACTGGCGGCGCAGCAGGAAAAAGAACGCTTTCAGCTTGCCATCGAGACCGCGCAACTGGGCCTGTGGGAATTAGACCCAGCCACCAACCTGCTTCATTGGGACAGCCGCTGCCAGGAACTCTTTGGCGTAGATAGCAATCCCACCCCCTATGAACAGGCCATTGCGGCCATTCACCCCGACGACCGGGATCAGGTCAGGGAGTCCGTGGCCTGGAGCATGAACCCCAAGTCGGGTGGCCATTACGACCTTACCTATCGCGTTAGCAGACCCCACCAAAACCAGCCACGCTGGGTACGGTTTACGGGTCAGAGCTATTTCAACGAGGCCGACGAGGTCCTACGATTTGCCGGTCTCGGGCAGGACGTTACGGCCGACAGGCAGGCGCAGCAGCAGGTAGAGGCCAGCGAAGCCTACCTACAACGCATTTTCAGGAGCGCAGCCGTTGGCATTGCCATTTTTCGGGGGCCAGCGTTCGTCATTGACGTGGCTAACCCTGGCGTATGCGTCATCTGGGGCCGAACGGAAGCCGATATACTGGGCAAACCGCTGTTCGAGGCCTTACCCGAAGCCGCCGGACAAGGATTTGAGGAGATTCTGGCCACGGTTATGCGCACCAATCAGCCCTTCACTGGCCGGGAATTACCCGCCATCATCAACCGTAACGGGCAGTTTACGACGGTCTATTTCGATTTCGTCTATGAGCCGTTGCCCGATGCCGACGGCACCGTAAACCAGATTCTTGTTACGGCCAGTGATGCTACCGAACGCAGGAAGGCCCGCCAGCAGATAGAGGCCAACGAAGCCCATCTGAGGTTGCTGTTTGAGCAGGCCCCCATAGCCATCGCTATCCTGCGCGGGCCAGATATGGTCTATGAACTGACGAACAAAAAGTACCTGCAGCTAGTGAACCGGCTACCCCCCGGCGACCTGATTGGCAAGCCACTACTGGTGGGCCTGCCCGAACTGCGGGGACAGGGCATAGCCGAGTTGTTGCAGGAGGTACTACAGACCGGCAAGTCCTTTACGGCTACTGAACGCAGCGTAACCATACTGAAAAGTGAGCAGCTAGAAACGAACTATTTTAACTTTGTTTATGAACCCCTGCGCGATACTACCCAGGAAGCCGCTGCCAACGGAACGGCGACCGGGGTATTTATGACGGGGACCGACGTGACCGAACAGGTGCTGGCCCGCCAGCAAATAGAAGCCAACGAAGCCCATCTGCAACGTATTTTTCGGCACGCGGCGGTCACCCTCGCCATTTTACGG
>JBBQUC010000482.1:0-3621 GCA_038212815.1 Cytophagales bacterium | reverse complement strand
CACACTCATGCCGGAATCTACACTCACCCGTCGCCAAACCTTATCGGCTCTAACCGCCACCGTTGGCGCGGTGGTTTCATCGCAGCCTGCTCTGGCCAACGCCCTGCCCACTGTCGCCCCCAAACCCGCATTCACGCTCTGCCTGAACATGAGCACCATTCGGGGGCAAAAACTTGGGTTCATGGGCGAACTGGAAGTAGCCGCCAAAGCCGGGTTTCGGTCGGTCGAAATCTGGGTCGATTCGCTCCAGGAATACCTCAAAACGGGCGGTACGGTGGCCGAAGCCCGCAGACGGCTGGCCGACCTCGGCCTAACGGTTGAAGATGCCATTGGGTTTGCCGCCTGGATTGTTGACGATGCTGCCACGCGTATCAAAGCTCTCGATCAACTTAAGCGCGACATGGAACTGGTGGCGCAGGTAGGCAGCAAACGGATTGCCGCCCCCCCCGTCGGGGCCACCAAAGAGCCGGGTCTCGACCTCCGCAAAGCGGGCGAACGCTACCGCGCCATTCTCGACCTGGGGGCACAGACTGGCGTGGTGCCGCAACTCGAAATGTGGGGTTTTTCGCCCAACCTAAGCCGGGTGAGCGAGGTGCTGTTTGTGGCTCTCGAAAGTGGCCACCCCTCGGCGCGGCTGCTGCTGGATGTGTATCACCTGCATAAAGGCAACAACCCGACTGGGGCCAATAGCCCCGATATGCTGCCCTTTGTGGGCAAGAACGCCATCGACATTTTTCACCTAAACGATTACCCGGCCAATCCCGACCGGGCCACCATCACCGATGCCGACCGCATTTATCCGGGTGACGGGATTGCGCCCATCCGCGAGATATTGACTGCGTTGAAGAACCCTGCCAAACCCATTGTGCTGTCGCTGGAGTTATTCAACAAAAGCTACTACGCGCAGGATGCGCTTATTGTGGCCAAAACTGGTCTGTCTAAAATGAAGGCGGTGGTAGCCGGTATTTAATCGGTACAAACATCCATTAATTATGCGTCAATTCTGTAATACGGTTTTACTGCTCCTGCTCATTACCCCAGCCTTGCTTGGCCAACACAGAAAACCGGTAACCAAACGGGCGGCAAAGGTGGCCCTGCCCCCAGCTAAAGGCAATGCCGTTTACACGCAGTATTGCCTCACCTGCCATCAGGCCGATGGAGCGGGGGTGCCCAATCTCAATCCACCCCTCAAAGGCTCCGACTGGGTGACGGGGGATAAAATCCGGCTTATCAATGTGTTGCTGAAAGGCTTGCAGGAACCCATTGAGATCAACGGCGACACCTACGATAATGTCATGCCCGCCCACGATTTTCTGACCGATGGGGAGATTGCCGATGTGCTGACCTTTATCCGTAGCAACTTTGGCAACAAAGCCGATGCCGTAAAGCCTGACGAGGTGACGGCCTTACGGGCGAAATGAGTAGCCAACTCTATTTTACGCAACACCTTATCCCCTTCATTCCATGAAAACAACATTCATTTCCCTGCTTTTGGCAGCTACTGCGCTGACCACTGCCCTGGCGCAGCAAACCGCGCCGGTTGGGTTGCAACTGTATAGTTTTCGGGATGCATTTAAGAAAGATGTACCCGGCACGATGGCGAGGGTAAAAGCACTGGGTTTCCGCGAGATAGAAGCGGCTGGCACGTACGGCCTGTCGCTGAACAATTACCGCAAACTACTCGATCAGAACGGGTTAAAAGCCATTAGTACTGGCGTTGATTTTGAGGCCCTTGCCACCGATTTACCCAAAGTGATTGCCGAAGCTAAAGCATTAGGGGCCAAATACGTCATGTGCGCCTGGATTCCGCATACCGGCGATGTATTTACGCAAGCGGATGCCGACCGCGCCATTGATGTGTTCAATACCGCCGGTAAACTTCTGGCCGAGCATGAACTAAAACTCTGCTATCACATTCACGGCTATGAGTTTCAACCCATCGACGGGGGTACGTATTTCGATTACCTGGCCCAAAACCTTGAGCCAGAGAACGTGAATTTCGAGATGGACGTATATTGGGTAAAGTCGCCGGGGCAAGACCCGGTGGCTCTGTTGAAACGATTTCCGAAACGCTTCCCACTGGTACACCTGAAAGACCGCAAACCTGGCACCCCCAACAGCCTCACTGGCCATGCCGATGTCGAGTCGAACGTGACACTCGGCACCGGCGATGTGGGCATTGGTGAGTTTATGAAAGCCGCCCACAAAGCCGGGGTAAAGCACTTCTTTATCGAAGATGAATCATCACGGGCAATGGAACAAATGCCCGGAAGTCTGGCTTTTCTACGGACGGTGATGTAGGGCAAGCTCTATATTATTGCTTCTTCGCCGTTATCTGTAAACTCTCGGCTCCGCTAGTCAGTTTAAGGGTCAGGTTAGTGCCATCGGCAGTGCCGATACTGGTGCTATTCTGAAAGAATTCGTAGCTGCTGCCACTTTGCCGCACTTCTACATTTTTAACCAGGTCACCGGAATCATCGGGCTGACCGGTAATTTTAGTCGTGCCAGAAATATCTACGGTTTTGACGGTTGCTGTGTTTGTCGATGTATTCTTCACTGTCAGCACAATAGCTAACGTTTGCGTACCTACCGTATAAGGCAGGTTATACGAATAATCACTCGTGGTTCCAGTGCTGTCATACGCGTATTTACTCACCGAATAGGTACCTGCTACTGCGGCAGCCGGGTCAGGTGCCGGGTCGGAATTGCTTTTTTTACAGGCACCAACGGCCAGCAGAATACCAAAAAAGAGGAGGATTTTTTTCATAGCGATAAATGGTTTCTTCTGTTAACGGTGGCTACCGTAATTTAGGCCAGCATAAATTACCTAACGGTCGTAATTCACCATAAACCGGCCTAAATCGGGTTTGTTGGGGCGTTTGCGACTGGTTTCATAATCGTAGATAATCCGGCCCAGGTTGGCCATAAACGGGAATCCAATGGCCTCGTACTCGTATTTATTGTCGTTGAAGATGCCATCGGCGTTGCAGTAGATCACGGCAGAGAGCATAAACTCCACACCCTTATCGAAATCAACGATGTAGGCATTATCGAGCAAATAGCCATAGGCATCGCCCACCTTGTTAAAAATCCGAATCCCTTTGGGCAAGCCTTTTTTGGAGTCGCCCACCATCAGAAACTTGCAGTAGCTATCGTAATAGGTAGAGTCGTAGTGGGGGTGGATAGTTTCGCGGGGGAGTTGCGAGAGGTACTGATACAAAAACCCATAATCGGTGGGGCTGAGGGTAAATCGTTTTTTAGGCGCAACGGCTTCGGGGAACAGAACCGCTTTCAGTATCTCCTGCTGGTCTTCGAGCGCGAAGTAGTTTTTCTCCGTAAAATCGAACGGTTGGCGCACCAGCGAATCGCCCCCGCGCCCATTGCTCCGCAGGTAGCCCACACCGCGCCTGATGCTGCTATCAGCTTTGGGGGTGCGGTCGCATACCTGGGCGGGCTGCTCAAAGAGGGTTTTGCCCGCTTCTACAAACCGCACGGGATTGGTATGCCGGTTCTGGTCGGCGGTAAGGGGCCGTTCGAGCCGATGCACCAGCCGCAGGTTTTTGTACCCTTTGGCCCACAGTCGCTCGTTTAGGTTGCATTGCCCTATCAGTTCATACAGTC
>JBBQUC010000481.1:0-3635 GCA_038212815.1 Cytophagales bacterium | reverse complement strand
GGGAATGATCCAGAGAATCCGCAGCATTTTAGTGATGGAAGCCACATGCAGGGCAACCTCGCCATATTTAGCAGCCGCCCCCACCACCGAACTGGTATCGTGAATGGCAATAGCCGCCCAGGTGCCAAACTGCTCCTGTGATAGCCCCAGCCAATGCCCTACCGCCGGAAAGGCAAACAGGGCCACCGCGTTCAGCAAAAATACAACACCCGTTGCCATCGACAACTGATTGGTATCGGCTTTAAGCACCGAGCCAACGGCGGCAATGGCACTGCCTCCACAAATAGCCGTACCGACCGCCACCAGCAGAGCCGTCAGTTTATCAATCTTCAGGAGCCTGCCCAACCCAATACCAGCCGCCAGCACCAGCAACACAAAAAATGTGGTGATGCCAATATTAGCCTGCCCGGCCCGCAGCAGCACCTGCATGTTGATACCAAACCCCAGCCCAATAACCGACGCTTTCAGCAGATACCCACCCCACTGCCCCGCTTGTACGCTGAATGGATTGCCCAGCACTACGGCAAACCCCATTCCCAGCAGTAACGCCCAGGATGAGGTAACCACTGGAAACCAACACCCCAAGGCCAGCAACCAAAACAGGATTTTCCGTAGCGTCAGAGTCACAGGAAACAGGTTTCTTTGTACTACTTATTATTGAAATTGTCTTATTGTTGTAATTTTGACGCAAATTGATTCATTTTCCAGAAACCCTTCCCTTTTTTTTCACTTTCACCCACTTCGCCTATTGCCCCATGAAACACATCTTCGTCAGTTTACTGCTTATCGTACTTTGTAGCACCCTAACAATTGGCCAGGTTACGCTTACCGGCACTGTTATCGACGCATCCACTAAAACCCCTATTCCGGGGGCCAATGTGGTGGTTAAAGGGTCTGGTGTCGGCACCGCCACCGACCGTAATGGCCAGTACACCCTGAAAATCCCGACGGTTCTGCCTGTTACCCTGGTTGCCACGTTTGTGGGCTACGGTCGGCAGGAAACCACCGTCACTAATTCGGGGGAGGTTAATTTCTCGTTAGCCGAAGCCCTTGTTGTGGCCGACGAACTGGTGGTATCGGCCAGCCGGGTCGAAGAAAGCCTGATTAAAGCTGGGGTGTCGGTTGAGAAACTCGGTGCCAAACAGTTTGCCAACTCGCCAGCCGCTACACCCTTCGATGCCCTCCAGAACCTGAAAGGAGTTGACCTGCTCACCCAGAGTCTGAGCTTCAAATCGGTAAACGTGAGAGGGTTTGGTGCCAATAACAACAACCGATTTGTGCAACTTACAGACGGTATGGACAACCGCTCACCAGGGCTGGGATTTGGCTTTGGCAGTGTAGCGGGCATCTCCGACCTCGACATTGAGAGCATTGAGCTGATTCCGGGGGCGGCTTCGGCCCTGTATGGCCCCGATGCCCTACAGGGACTGATGCTCACCACCAGCAAAAACCCATTTCTGTACCAGGGTCTCAGTGCGCAGGTAAAGGTGGGAGCCAACAACTTTGGCAAGGGTAATTTTGGGCCGAAAGGATACAGCGATATTGCACTTCGGTATGCCAAACAGTTGGGTAATCGGTTTGCGTTTAAAATCAACTTCCAGCACCTTTCTGGCACCGATTTCATTGCCGATAATTACGATGACCGCTCCCACCGTGACCGGGCCGCATTTTTGGTGAACCAAAACGACCGTAGCGTAAGTCTGGGGTATGTACCCAACAACAACCCCGCCACCAACCTGCAATACGATGGGGTAAATAGCTACGGCGATGATTTTAACAACGGCGGTGCCTTCGATTTTACAGCGGCAAATACCACCAACACGGCCCTGGCAGGCAAGCGCGTTACCCGCACCGGCTATACTGAACTGGCCCTGCTGGCGAACAATGGTAGCGTATTTAGCAACCGCGCCAATGTATCGCTGCACTACAGGCTATCTGACAAGGTAGAGGCTTCACTGGGTTGGTTTTACGGGGGCGGTAATTTTATCCGCACGGGCGGTTTCCGCGAGTATTTCCCCGACTACCAGCGCAACCAGTTTCGGCTGGAGGTAAAAGGAGACAACTTCTTTGTGCGCGGCTACTCGACCAGCCAAACCGCCGAAGGGTATAACCTGGGGAACCTGGCCCGCCGACTGCTACAGATTGGCAAACCCACCGCTGCCTGGGCTTCCGACTTTGCCAAAGCGTATACCGGCGATATTCTGGCCGCCAAACAAGCGGCCGATGCCGGGGTTTTTCAGCCCGGCAGTGCCGACTACACCCGCTACCGCGATGAGTTGATTAATACCCCCAATAATGTAGCCATTCCGAGTGCGGCCAGTGTGGCTAATGCCAAAGGTCTAAACGGCGTACGCCTGCTCGATAACTCGTCGATGTACCACGTAGAGGGCATGTACAACTTCAAAAAGCTGTTGCCAGAGATGGTTGAAGTGATTACGGGAGCTAGTCTCCGGCGATACAGCATGCTTACCCAGGGTACTATTTTTCCGACCAAAAAAGATGGCAGCGAGTTTATGTTCAACGAGTACGGCTGGTATTTACAGGGATCGCTGAACCTCAGACTGGGGAATAACGCCCAGTTTAAACCAACAGCCGCCGTGCGGTACGACAAGAATGAGTTTTTCAAAGGTGGCTTTACCCCCCGTGTGTCCGGTGTGTTGAGCGTTGGCCCGCACAACTTCCGGGGATCGTGGCAGTCGGCCTTCCGCAACCCATCGCCGAACCAACTCTTATCAGATGGTAAAACGGGTGAAGTGGGCGGGGCGCAGTCGGCGGTCGAGTCGGCTAACCTGATTGCCAACCCAGCCTACACCCCTGCCTCGGTAGCCGCTTACCAGAAATCGGGAAACACGAGCGACCTGGTGAAATACATACCCAATCCCAGCGCGTTTACCACCGAGAAAATTACGACCTGGGAGGTGGGGTATAAAACCCTGGTTAGCAACCGCCTGTTTGTCGATGCATTTCTGTACCGCAGCAAATACACCGACTTTATTGCCGCCCAGAATTATCTGCAACCCGTTGGGGGCAACGTTGAAGCCCTCAAAAATGCCAGCACCATTACCAGCTACCAGGTCAACTTTAACAATACCAACGAGATTTTCGTGAATGGCTGGGGGCTTGGCTTAGAGTATGGTCTGGGCCGGGGCTATACCGTAAGCGGCAACTACGCTCATCAGGTTGGCCTCATTACCCGGCGCGACAACTTTGGGGCATTGCAGAAAGATGCCTTCGGAACCGATATTGTCGAGCGCAAAATGAGCGATCTGGACGTAGCGTTCCGGGGTCGTAACTTCTTTATCTCACCCGAAAACCGGTATAACATTAGCATCGGCAACCCTCGGCTAACTCCTACCCTGGGCTTCAACGTGACCTACCGCTGGACGGATAAGATGTGGGTAGAGCAGGGTACTACCGCTGGCGATATTCTACTGCCCTCGTGGAATACGGTCGATGCCCAGGTGTCGATGCGGTTACCCGCTATGAAATCGGTGTTGAAATTAGGCGGATCCAACCTCTTTAACCAGTACTATTCGCAAGGCTATGGCCTGGCCCAGATTGGTGGCCTGTACTACCTAAGCCTGACTTTTAACGAGTTAACCCGGTAGAGCCTTACTTCACGGCTACCACAATCT
>JBBQUC010000480.1:0-3663 GCA_038212815.1 Cytophagales bacterium | reverse complement strand
TGAGGGCATGGGTTCCAGAATCACCATCTCGCCAATTTCTTCGCGCACGGGGTGCCCATCCAGGTTCAAGGCTTCCGCCTTGCAACCCAGCCACCGGCACTGCATCTCACCTGCCACCACGGGCATCATCGGATTACCGCCAACAACCCCACTGCAAACATCGGTATCACTACTTTGCGCATTAAGCCAAACGTCGCGCTTTACGGACTCATATACCCACCGATACAGGTCGGGTGGCAGAGATGAGGATGAACCGGTAGCCCCAATACTGCGCAGGCTGCTGAGCCGGTAGGCATTAACGGGTATCAGACCTTGCTGCATACAAGCCAGAAAATAAGTTGCCCCGGCACCAAAATGGGTAATTTGCGCCTGATCGACCAAATTCCAGAGCCTGTTTCTATCCGGGTAAGTAGCGTCTCCGTCGTACAGCACCAGCGTAGCCCCCACCAGCAGTGAAGCCACGCTATAATTCCACATCGTCCAGCCCGTAGTCGAGTTCCAGAAATACCGGTCGCCAGGGTGCACATCCTGATGCAGGGCCAGGGCTTTGAGGTGTTCAATCAGGCAGCCGCCTACAGAGTGGGTAAACGTTCTGGACTGGCCCGTGGTGTCCGACGCATACAACACCCAGAGCGGATGAGCAAACGGTACCGGCTCAAATACCAGACCCTGGAGCGCATCAGTACGGAGTACATCATCCCAGCGGGTAGTTTGGTCAGGGCTGCTTGGCTCGCTGGCATTGTTCAGGTACGATAGCCAGATGGTTCGCTTCAGGGTGGGCAAACGCCAGCGTAATTCCAGAAACGCATCGGTTTTGTCGATGGATTTTCCATTGTCGGTATAGCCATCCAGCGCAAACAGTACCTTGGGTTCACTCTGCTGAAAGCAGGCTAACAGGTCGGCTGTTCCAACGTGGGGTGGGCAACTCGACCAGACCGCCCCAATGGCGGCTGTTGCCAGAAACGCCACAATGGCTTCGGGGATATGGGGAAGTACAGACGCTACCCGATCGCCGGGTACTATCCCCTGCTGCCGCAGGTATTCAGACACGGCGGCAACCTGCTGCTCCAAGTCGCTCCACGAGAGGCTCCCCAGCGGCTCACGTCCAGCTAGCAGCCGCTCTTGTTGGTAGAGCAGAGCCGGGCGGCTGGTGGTTTTCTGGCGAAAAATATGCTCAGCATAGTTCAGCGTAGACCCCGCAAACCAGCGTGTACCCATCATGGCCGCATTACTGGGTTGGGCAATAACCTGGTAATAAGGAGTGTGACTTTGTATATCGAAAAATTGCCAGAGGCTCTCCCAGAAATCTTCAAGGTCCGTTACCGACCATTCCCATAAATCGTGGTAATGCCGGATGTATAGCCCTTTCTTCACAAAAAGCCAGTCGATATACTGTTTCAGCAATGAGCCATCGGCCGTGGTGCGGGAGGGTTTCCAAAGGATATCAGGCATAAAAACAGGACGGACTGAACAGTTTCCGGTTGGTAGTTGAACGACTGCCCACCCCCGAAAATTATTTCTGGTCGAAGACAATCCCCATTGTCCAGCGCAGGTCGTCGTTTTGGCGGCCCGGCACCACTAGGCTTTCATAAGCGTTGAACAAGGTGGTTCGGAGGCTCAGCGCGGTATTGATTTTAACCGCCAGGCTGATACTGGCACTCCAGCGAAGGTTAGGTCGGCCAAAAGCGGGTTGGTAAAACGTGGTGTGCGAGAGGGTCCACCGATCCTCGCCGAAGGTATATTGGCCAAACAACCGCAACGAATTGCGGAACACGTTGATGTCGTTGAGTTCGGCAAAATCGGTATTCTCGTGCAGCAGCACGTAGGTAAACGACAGATAGTGCTGCTTCTGGTCAATCAGTTTATACCCAGCTCCCACAGCGGCTGTGTAGCGGGTCAGAATCTGCCGCAGATTACTGCGTTCAAACGACCCAAAGGTCAGGTAGTACAGCCGTTTCTGATGGCGAAAGGTGGTACGTATATCCCCAAAAAACTCCCGCTCATTCAGCAGGTTATTCAACCGTCCGTACAGAAACGAGGGGTTGCTGGAAAGTTTAACCCCTTTGCTGAGGGCATAGTCGAACGCGCCGGTGAGTTGCAGCAAGGCCCGGTTCACATTGCCCCGCGTAAAGGTGCCATCGGTGGTCAGGCGCATCCGTACGGTATTGCTCGAATCCCCCTCTTCGGCCTCATCTTCGCCCTCATCGGCACTGCCCACTGCGGTAGAGTCGGTCTGGGCAGTGGGCGTATTAAGGGTATCAGGCACCGATGGGGCCGGTCGCAGCGGATCGGATTGCTCGGTACTCTGGGCGTGGGTTAGCTGAGTCAGCAGCAGGGTAAAACCTAGATAGACAAGCCATTTCATGCCGCAAAATAGCCTCTTTAAGGCAGTACATTAGCATAAACCGATATTTGTCCGCTGACCAATGGCCAGCGCGTGGCCAGAAGGGCAGGATTATACAAACGCTAGAGTAGGGTATATGACTGCCCAAGCCAATGACCAGTATGGCCGTTGATTGAGTACGGTATCGTCCGGCTTTCGGTAAGCCCCCTCTACCCCCGGCAGCCTTAACAGTTCCTGGAGGGTAGCCTCTGGTATCGGCTTTGTGGCGATGAGGGTAAAATATGGCAATAACCGCACATCCTGGATATGGATAAAATCGGGGGTTAACTGTAACTGAGCAGCTTTTAGATAGGCCAACAGGGCCGCAAACGGCCTGGTTGCCGGAGCCGGTACCCGGTGACTGTCAGGATACTGATGAAGCAATCGGGCTAATTCGAGCGTGAGGGTAACCTGGATCATAGCGGTATAAAAAGTGCTGACAGGACCAAAGATTGGCTAAGCCATTAGTCGTTGATAACCGGTAGGCAGGTAACAAGCCAGCATAAATTTCAGAACATGCGCTAAAGCATGTAGCTTTGCCTAATCACTCGTTCACTCTTTACGCCATGACTCGCTGGGGAATTTTAGGTCTGGGACGCATTGCCCATAAATTTGCGCAGGATTTGCTTACCCTGCCCGATGCTCAACTCTACGCCGTAGCCTCAACCGATCAGGCCCGTGCCGATGAGTTTGCGGCACAGTATGGCGCATCCCACGCGCTGGGTCGCTACGAAGACCTGCTCACCCTGCCCAATCTCGACGTGGTGTATGTGGCTACGCACCATATTCATCACCAGCCAAACACGCTCATGCTGCTGAACGGTGGTATCCCCGTTCTGGGCGAAAAACCATTTGGGATGAATGCGCAGGATGTGACCGACATGGTGCAGACTGCCCGCCAGCAACAGGTATTTCTGATGGAGGCCCTCTGGAGCCGGTTTATGCCGAGCATTCAGCAAGCGCACACTCTGGTGCAGCAGGGTGCCATTGGCCGGGTAACTACCCTCCGGGCCGATTTTGGGTTTGAAGCTCCCTTTTTGCCCGACAAACGACTGTTTAACAAAGCCCTGGGGGGCGGGTCGCTCATGGACATTGGCCTGTACCCGCTGTTTTTATCCTACCTCATCCTCGGAAAACCGTCGGGGATTAAAGCCGCAGCCACCATTGGCCAAACCGGGGTCGATGAGCAGTGCGGCATGGTGCTGACTTACCCCAATGGCGCACTGGCTACGCTGGATAGCACTTTGCTGGCCAAAACCGATTGTGTTGGGCTGATTTAT
>JBBQUC010000479.1:0-3665 GCA_038212815.1 Cytophagales bacterium | reverse complement strand
GTCGCGGGTTTGGGTGTTAAGGGGGTTTGTGGTCATGGTGGATCAGGGTTTTGGGGTAACCAGTGTCAGGTAGTTTTTGTGCATGGCGTTCACAGCTTTATACAGTTCCTGTACATCGGCAATCTGCTCGCCAACGCTGCGCTTTTTCTCAATATCGGCCAGCACGCTGTGGTGAGCAGTATACAGCGATAATACTGACCGCTGCACCTGATCGGCCAGAGCCTCGAACGAGTCGATTTTCTCGACCAGCACCACCGCATCTTTATTGACCAGATACGCGTAATAGGCCCGATTGGGGGCATCGGGCAGGCTGTTCAGGAAATTCTGGTGGTTTTGAGCCAGGGTATTGTGCAGATTAGGTATCCAGTTGGTTTTCACACTATCGAACGCCGTTTTAGTATCGTCGGCAATGAGCCGGATCAGCGTATCGCCCTTGCTCATATAGGCCCGAAGGGCAGTGGCCTGTTTGGCATTGATATACCGCTTGCCCGCCAAATTGAGAAGGTTGGCCGCCAGGGCACCAAACCCCACCGGCAGCGGGCTGGCCGAACGCCATCCTTTGTTGTAGGTGGTGACCAGCGCATCGAGGTTTTTGCCGAGCAGGGCTGTCGATACACCGAGGCCATCGGTAGCACTACTGCCCGCCAGACTAGCCAGAGCCTGAGCATACTGGTTTACGGCCTGCGTAGCCATATCCACTCGCTGCGCCTGCCCCAACGCCTGCTTATGAAACCCCAGGGCTTTCCAAAGAGCGGGGTTGATGTCTTCGTTATTCAGCGTCACCAGTTTTAGCCGGTCAATCTCGTAATAGAGATCGGCATAGGAGCGGGCCACCTGACTGGGGTATTGGGTGTAGGCGCGGGTCAGACTGGCATAGTCGGCCACACTTTTGCGCTGTGCGTCGGTCAGTACAGCGCAGCCTGTGGTTGCCAGCAGCAGGCTGAAAAAGGTGGTTGCCTGCAACAAGCGGTTGGGTGTGTGCATTCGGAATAGGAGAAAAGGGTGTAGAATAAACAGGTGAGGCTGCCCCAAAAGGACTGATAACAAAGGTGGCCTTTTTTTAGAAATTACGCATGCGTAAATACCCGTGTTCTGAAGCGTATTTATCCCTGTTTTTTACCCGTTCATTCGATTTGTTGCCAGCCCATCGGGTGGCCCTTGCCCAGTGTAGAGAGATTCTTAGTTTTGTATAACCCGTTAGCTGCCTACTGCCAACCGTAACTGCCTCATCCCTTGCCAATACCCACCACTATTAACCCGGCTATGCGGGCAACTTCCTGCCTGTGGCCCCTTTGTTTATTCATTTTTCTGGCTCCACCAGCCGATGCCCAGTCGCCAACCGATGCGCAGGTGCAGCAGTTTGTGCAGCAGGCCCAGGCCAGCGGCCTCTCCGAAACCCAGATGGAAGAACTAGCCCGCACCAAAGGGTACTCAGCCGCCGACATGAGTAGGGCAAAGCAACGGGCGGGCCAGAACAAGGGCAGTGGCACAACCGCAGCCGCTGCCATCGAGTCGGGAAGTGTGCGGAGCCAGAACAATGCCGTTGACTTGAGTCAGCCTCCTCCGGCGGTGGCGGCAACCCCGTCGAGCGTGTTTGGCGCGTCGCTGTTTACGAATGCTGCCCTTACCTTCGAGCCAAACCTGCGGATACCCACCCCTCGGCAGTATCAGCTTGGGCCAGAAGACGAACTAGTCATCGACCTGTATGGCAATGCCCAGCAAACCTACCGCGCCAAAATAAGCCCGGAGGGCAGCATCCGTATCGAAAACCTGGCACCTATCCACGTCAGCGGCCTCACCATCGAGCAGGCCGAAGGCCGGGTGGTGAGCCGCCTGAAAACGTTTTATCCGGGACTGAACGGCGCGGGGGGTGTTTTTGCGCAGGTAACGCTGGGCAACGTTCGCAGTATCCGGGTTACGCTGGTGGGGCAATTGGTGCGGCCCGGCACCTACACCCTCTCGTCGCTGGCTACTGTTTTCAACGCCCTGTATGCCGCCGGTGGCCCGTCGCCCCAGCAGGGCACGTTTCGGGCGGTGCGGCTGCTGCGCCAAAACCGGCTGGTGCAGCAACTCGACCTCTACGATTTTCTGCTCCGTGCCGACCTATCGGCCAATGCCCGGCTCATGGATGGTGATGTGGTGTTTGTGGATCACTTCGGCCCCCGCGTTGACCTGCTGGGCGAGGTGAAAAGTCCCGGCCTGTACGAACTGCGCAAGGGCGAAACCCTGGGGCAGGTGCTGGGTTTTGCCGGGGGTCTGAACGACCGGGCCTATACGGCAACCATCAGCCTCCGCCGAAACACCGATCAGGCCCTTGATTTACTCACCATTCCGGCCAGCCAGGTTGCCCAGTTTATTCCTCAATCGGGCGACCGTTACACGATAGGGGCTATTCTGGAGCGGTACGACCATAAAGTGGCTATTCGGGGGGCGGTGTTCCGGCCCGGCGATTACGACTTGCGCACAAACGCCACCCTAAGCCAACTGATTCGCCATGCCGAGGGTCTGCGGGCCGATGCCTTCCGCGACCGGGCCACCCTGCTGCGTCTGCGTCCTAACCGCGACCCGGAGGTGCTGTCGGTCGATGTGGGTGGCGTGCTACGGGGCGAACAGCCTGATATGATTCTCCAGCCCGATGATCTGGTGCAGATTCTGACCCAGGCCGATCTGCGCCCCAGCCGAACGGTAAGCATCGACGGGGCCGTGAATAAGCCCGGCTCATTTGAATACGCCGACAGCCTGACGGTTGGCAGTCTGGTGTTTATGGCGGGCGGGTTTGCCGATGGAGCCATGCCCAGCCGGATTGAGATTGCCCGGCGCGTCACCACCGATACGGTGGGGCTATTGCCCGGCCAACTGGTGCGGCTGTTGCCGGTCAGCACCGATGCCAGCCTGCGACTAACCCCCGCCGATGCCCAATTGCTGCTCCAGCCTTACGACCAGGTACTGGTGCGGCAGTCGCCTGCCTATGCCGTGCAACAGAATGTAGCCGTTGGGGGCGAAGTGTTTTTTCCGGGCCGCTATGCTATTCTGGATAAGAATGAACACCTCACTAACCTAATTGCTCGTGCGGGCGGTATCCGGCCTGATGCTTACCTGCCCGCCACCCGCTTTACCCGGCGGGGCGAGGTGGTGGCCGTTGACCTCCGCAAAATTCTGAGCGACCCCACCGATTCGGGCAATCTGTTGCTTATGGCGGGCGACTCGCTGACCATTCCACGCCGAACGGAGTTGGTGCGGGTGCGGGGCGAGGTGCTAAACCCCATTACCGTGGACTATAACCCCACCCGCCAGTTTACCGATTACCTCGATGGGGCCGGTGGCCTGACCCGCAAAGCCTTCCGCCGACGCATCTACGCCGTGTATGCCAATGGCCAAATTCAGCCCGTGCATCGGTTGTTTGGCCTGTTTGCTACCTACCCTCGTCCCTAACCGGGTATGGAGCTTGTGGTGCCTGCCAAGCCACCCCGCGAAGAGAATAAACTCGCCCCCGCCGAGCGGGCAGCCATCCTCACGGCCATTGCGTCGGTATCGGCAGTGATTATTACCGCCCTACGGGTATTTTTCTACTGATATGAGCGAAAAACAAGCCTACTGGGGTCTTACACCCGCTTTGGTACTCGCGCTGCTCTGGCGTAAAAAACGGCTGCTGCTAGCCGTAACAA
>JBBQUC010000478.1:0-3674 GCA_038212815.1 Cytophagales bacterium | reverse complement strand
ACCGTTTGCACCCCTACATTAGTTGCCACTAACCCTCCCCGGTTCATCACCGTGCACACCAACGTAACCGATTTCCCCGCCGAAATTACCCGGTGACTGGTTTGCAGAGTCAGGCTTAAGTCGGCTTTGGTGGGGTTAGGGGCGGGCTGGCTTGGCTGAACGGGCGGCAAGATGCGCGGATTTGGATTGGGCGATTCCCGGCGGGTAGTACTGGCTTCGGCTGTTCTGAAATCAGCTGTGGCCATGTCATCTTCGCCATCAGCCGTGCCGGTGCCTGCCTGCGCATTGGGGTCGAACTGGTTGGTTGCCACCACCTGGGCGGCTGTGTTATACTGGCCAGCAAACTGTACTGTAGTGTGGATTGTGAGGGTATCGGTAGCATAAACCGGTAGGGTATCGATTCGGGCACTCACCACACTCCCAATAGCCGTTACCGATGCCTGTGGGCTACTGCTAAACGTCAACCCCGGTGGCAACCGGTTCTGCACCCGAATGCCGGTAGCCATCTGCGGCCCTTTGTTGGTGACCAGCAGTTTATACTCGGCCAGTTTCCCAACGGCCACTACCCGGCTGTTCATTTGCATGGCAAGCGATAAATTAGCGTCCTGAATGGTTAATGGCGAGGGCACGTCTTCGTTACCCAGAAACAAGGTATTCCGGTCGTCGTACAGAATAGTTTCGAGCTGATAGCCTGCCCCGGTACTCCCTGCCGGGCGCACCGACAGCCGATACCGGCCTGGCGCAATGCCGCCTACCCCCGCTGCCTGGGGCGGGTAATTTTTGAGATGGGTATAATCGTTAAACAAGGCAGAACTAAACCCCGATGTGGCGATAGGACTGAGGGTGTACCAGGCCGTATCGGTGAAGGTGGTACTATCCAGCCGCTCCATGCGCCCTTCTACTGGTACGGTTGACTCGGCCATCAGAAAATACCCGTGCGAGCCGGATTCGTACCGATACCCAACCCGCCGGAGGGTGCTGGCGGGGGTGCCAATCCTGACGGGTTGCCAGCCTGGTGCAATAGACAGGGTGTCGGCACCGGGTATATACGGGAGCGACTCTGCAAAAAATAGATCGGTCAGGCATTGATTCCACTGGTTAGCAAAGCGCACCAGTCCCTGCCCGCCAAAATGCACATGGTCGATGCGGTTACTGCTACCAATCAGCGTGTCGGTATAAGGGCCAGTATAAACGTCGGCTACCTCCGTAATGAGCCGGTTCTGAGCGGCTACTACGCTGCTACTAACCGTACCCGATATAAAACTGGCCCGCGACATTAGCCAGGCCAGGCGAGGATGGCCCAGTTGCTGGCGGCTTTTGGCAATCACATAACTGAGGTTATCGAAATAGGCCTGTGTATTGGTGCCGTCCAGGTTATCGCTCTCGCCCTGATGCCAGAGAATGGCACGGATGCCGGTTCGGGTACTATAACTGAGCAGGGTGGCACTGATGCGTTGATACGGGATGGTGACTGGGGCCGTTGCGGCTGCGTTTTTCCAGTCGGCACTGCTGGTGCCACCATGCGCAGCCCCCAAAAATAGAATGGGTACGTTCAGTCGCTTGACCAGGCTGTCGCCCAGTATCCCCCAAATATAAGGCGGATTAGAGGGACCAATGTAGGCTCCTGCGCTCACATGACTGAAAAAAAAGGGAAACAGCCCGGTGTTGATCTGTGCCTGCTGGTGGACATCAATGCACGACACGCGGTCGTCGAGGGCGGGGGGGACATCGGGTTGGGCACCGCCCAACGCATTTGACTGCCCCGCGACCAGAAATACTTCGCCAATGCCCACGCGGTTAACTGTAGCCTGAGCCACCACCGTAGCCCCGGCTTTGGCCCGTACCTCAAGCCGATACCAGCCCCCCATAGCCGCTAGTGTGCTGCGAAATGTACCATTGGGGTTAATGCTGGCTATGGTTGTCCAGTTGACAGGCGTACCCTGCCCCACAATCATGGGCAGGAGCCGCGCTTCGATAGTGGATGTTGAGGTGGGGGCAGTGCCAGCCACAACCACCTGGGCACGTCCGGCTGCATTGCGTTGAATAACTGACCGTGACCAGGGCGACTCGAGGGTGAGTTGAGCCACTAACAAGTGTGGTATTGTTACGAGAATACTCAGAAATCCGACTGGTTTTAGCATAACGTGGATGTGTAAAGGGTAGATGCAGATAGACAATTATACACAACTGTGGCTTATTTGCCTATATTTAGGCCATTAAAATTTAGTTAACCGACCAGTTGTTTGCGTTGGCAACACACTATGACGTTTTTTGATCAGTAACCCGCCCGGCGGCAGGAGCAACTCCGGGCTGTCGACCGGCTGCTCACTATTAGGGAGGAGCTGCGGGCGCAATGCCCCTGGGACCGGAAACAGACGCTGGAAAGCCTGCGCCACCTCACCATCGAAGAAACCTACGAACTCTCGGATGCCATTCTGGAAGGCAGCCACCATGAGATTAAAAAAGAACTCGGCGACCTACAACTACACCTGATTTTTTACGCCAAAATTGCCTCTGAAACGTCCGGCGTGGATTCGTCCGGCGTGGATTCGTCCGGCGAGGAAACGCCCGGTGGGTTCGATATGGCCGATGTGCTGCACAGCATCAGCGAAAAACTCATTGCCCGGCACCCACACATCTACGCCGATGCCACGGGCCAAAAAGTGATTGCCGACACCGAAGCGCAGGTGAAAGCCAACTGGGAACAACTCAAGCTGAAAGAAGGGAATACGTCGGTGCTGGGCGGGGTGCCTCAGTCGCTGCCCGCGCTGGTGAAAGCCATGCGCATTCAGGAAAAAGCGCGGGGAGCAGGCTTCGACTGGGACGAAAAAGAGCAGGTTTGGGAGAAGGTAGAGGAAGAGATGCAGGAGTTCAAAGCCGAGTTCAATGTGGCCGAAAATGTCGCTATCGACCCCAAACGAGCCGAGGGCGAATTTGGCGACCTGCTGTTTTCGCTGGTCAACTACGCCCGCTTTATCGAGATTAACCCCGAAACGGCCCTGGAGCGTACCAACAAAAAGTTCATCAAGCGGTTCCAATACCTGGAAGACCAGGCAAAAGCCAACGGTAAATCGTTGGCTGATATGACTTTGGCTGAGATGGACTTGTATTGGAATCAGGCCAAGACTGCTTAATACATCAGTATGAGAATAGCGTTTATCACGGATATACACCTCGGAGCCGATGGCGAGACTCCCATGGATGTTGATGTGCGGCAGAATTTTCTGAACGCGCTGGCCGCTTTGCCCGCTCTTAAACCCCATGCTGTGGTGCTGGGGGGTGATATATGCTATGAAACCGGCGACCCGGCTATTTATGCCTGGGCCAAAAGCCAACTCGATAAATTACCTTATCCGTGGTTTGCTATTGCCGGTAACCACGACGACTCTGTTCTGCTGGCGCAGGGAATGGGGTTGCAGCATCGGCTGCATGGCGACGAACTTTACTACGCCCTGCCGCTGGAGGGCCACCCGGCTCTGTTTTTAGATACCGCCAAAGGCGAAATGTCGGCTGCGCAATGGGGGTGGCTGAAAGAGTATATGGTAGCCCTGCGCGACAATAACGTGGTGGTCTTTATGCACCACCCGCCCCTGCCCGCCGACGTGCCGTTTATGGATACCAACTACCCGTTTAAACAAAGAGAACAGTTTCTGGCCCTGATAAAAGACCTCCCC
>JBBQUC010000477.1:0-3678 GCA_038212815.1 Cytophagales bacterium | reverse complement strand
GATCAGGCTTACATAACGGCGCGGGGCGTGGCCGATGCGGGTCGCCCACAACCCGGTAGCGATGCGTTTACGAGTCTTCTGGATACGTACCGTAACAAGTCTATTTCTCAAGGCGGTGGTGGCTTCCAGGACAAGTCGAACCTGTACCACGTAGAGGGTCTCTATAACTTCAAGAATCAGATCAAGGTAGCTGAGGTACTAGTGGGTGCTAACTTCCGTCAGTATCAACTCGGTTCAGAAGGAACCCTTTTTGCCGATTTGGCAGATGGCCGTACAGGGCGTATTAGCATCAATGAGTACGGTGCCTTTGCTCAGGTGGGTAAAAGCCTGTTCGGCGATCACCTGAAACTGACCGGTTCGCTGCGTTACGATAAAAACCAGAATTTCGATGGGCAGTTTACCCCCCGTGTTTCGGCGGTAACCACCTTCGGCGATCATAACTTCCGGGTGTCGTATCAAACGGGCTTCCGTATTCCAACTACCCAGAACCAGTACATCGACCTGTTGGTACCCAACGCCCGGCTCATTGGTGGTTTGCCTGAGTTTTATACCCGCTATAATCTGGCCAACTCCTATAGCCGCGAAGACGTAGTTACCGTAGGCGCAGCAATCACCAAAACGGCTACTACCCCTGCCTTCCAGCAGCAGGCTATTGCCGCTTTAACCGCACAGGTGACCCCTGCCGTTACAGCGGCCGTTACCTCGGCCGTAACAGCACAGGCTACCCCACTCGTAACGGCTGCGGTTACGGCTGCGGTTACGCCCATAGTTACCTCGGCAGTGACCTCGGCGGTAACTACACAAATTACTACCCAGGTAACCGCTCAGGTTAATGCAGCGGTTGCAGCCGGACAGATTCCGGCTTCGGGAGCGGCTGCGGCCATTCAACAGGGTGTGACCGCTCAGTTAGGCTCAGCGCAGGTGCAGGGACTCATTCAGCAGCAAGTTGCAGCTGCCCTGCCCGGTGCCATTCAGCAGGGAGTTGCCACTACCCTGCCCGGTGTTGTTCAGCAGGGCGTAGCCTCTGCGCTACCCGGTGCTATTGCCAGTACGGTGCAGGCCAATGCGTCGGCCTTTATCCAGGGTGCAGCGGTTAATGCCAACATTGGCTCGTTGAAACCCTACCAGCGCAAGGCATTTAAGCCTGAGCGCGTAGCTAACTACGAGATTGGGTATCGGGGTGTCTTCAGCAAAAAACTGTATGTCGATGCCTATTATTACTACAGTGTGTACACCGACTTTATTGGTGGTGCCATTTTGCTCCAGCCAACCGCATCTATCGCGCCAGGTATTCTGCCCGAAGTATCGGGTGTATTGGGCGGTAGCACCCGCAAGGTGTATTCGCTACCCGCCAACAGCAGCAATGATATTACAGCATCGGGTTGGGCCATTGGCCTAAACTACGCCCTGCCTAAAGGCTTTGCGTTAAATGCCAATGTAGCGAACAATAGCCTGAGCAACTTTACGTCATCGAGCGAGGTGCAGTACTCCGGATTCAATACTCCCCGCAATCGCTTCAATGTCGGTTTCTCAAAGCGCACCAGCAATAGCCAACCGTTTGGTTTTGCCGTGAACTTCAAGCACCAGGACGAGTTTGTATGGGAGTCGGGCTTCGTGCAGCCATCGGAGTCGACCGTTCCGCTGTTTAGCAACACCAACGTACCAGCCATCAACAACCTCGATGCGCAGGTGAGCTATAAACTAACCGGCCTGAAGTCGATTCTAAAAGTAGGCGGCACCAACCTGTTTGGTCAGCCCTACATCCAGGCATACGGTAGCCCTGCCGTTGGTTCTACGTACTATGTCAGTCTGACATTCGATCAATTGCTGAACTAATTTTTTCAGAATCGGGTAAAACAGAAGCGAGGCCGGGATATATTCCGGCCTCGCTTCTGTTTTTTATCTAGGACTATATCTTTGCTCCGAACGCTAAATCGCCTGCATCGCCCAGACCGGGCACAATGTAATAGTGGTCGTTGAGGTGGTCATCGATGGCACCCAGCCAAAGTCGGCACTGTGGTAATTGGGTTTGAATATGCCGCAAGCCCTCTGGCGAGGCAATAACAGCGGCAATATGCGTTTGCGCTGGAATTCCGTAACGCAATAGAGCATGATACACTTTTTCGAGCGAGCGGCCTGTTGCCAGCATGGGGTCAGCCAGAATTAGGGTACGACCACTCAGGTCGGGGCTGGAGATATAGTCTATGGCAATCTCGAACTCATGGTTATCAGCCAGAGTATGGCCTCGATACGCGCCCGCAAAGGCATGATCGGCCCGGTCGAAGTAATTCATAAACCCCTGATGAAAGGGTAACCCTGCCCGCAGAATAGTAGCCACAACCGGCTGCCGAAGCAACACCTGCGTATCGGCCATTGCCAGCGGGGTCTGCACCTGCGCGTTCTGATACGGGAGTGTCCGCGATATTTCGTAGGCCATTAATTCGCCCAGTCGTTCCAGATTACGGCGGAAGCGTAACCGATCCTGTTGCAAGGCTATATCACGCAGTTCGGCAATAAATTGGTTGGCTACGGATGGCTGTTGGGCAAAAACAAACATAGGCAAGGGGCATTAGGATAAAGATTGGCTGTAATTTAGCCGTTAGGTTCCTGATATTCCAAATGGTTTGCCTAATTTGTCCCATTAAAAGCCCCACTGCTGGCCTGCGCTTCGGGGCAAGCCTCAGCTACCCGTTTGTATGAAGCGATTTGTTTACCTGATTCTGTGCTGTTTGTTTGCCTATAAAGCCGTCGGCCAAAGCTCTTACCTGTCCTACAATCAGGATTACTACCACCTCGTTGACCGGCTCGAAATCAGGCAGGGGCACTGGGCCACTGGCTTTCATAGTACCGTAAAACCATACACCCGCCAAAGTATCGTTCGGCTAGTCGATAGCATGGCGGTTAACCTGCAATACCCCCTTTCCAGAACCGACTACTTTAATCTGGATTACCTGCGCGACGATAGCTGGGAGGCTACTCAGCCTGATGTGTTACCCGGCCCGGCAGATAGCACTAGTTTGGCTTTCACCCGCATGAAGCCCATAACCAACAGGGTGGGTAATAGTGATCGGCCCCTGCTAAACCGGTTTTATCAGAAGAAGGCAGATTTCTACAGTCTCCAGACCGACGATTTCGACCTCCACGTCAACCCCGTTTTTTATTATAATTACAGCAAAGAAGACGTAACCTCCGACCAACTTTATACCAATACGAGGGGTCTGGAGGTGCGCGGTAGCATTGGCAAAAAACTGGGGTTTTATACCTTCTTCTCCGATAATCAGGCCATTTTCCCCCAGTATATCCGCGAATATGGGGCCATTTATGGACGGGGTGACGATGGATTTGCACCAGGCGAAGGGCTGGCCAAGCGTACCCGTAATAGCCTGACCAACGGGGCCGATTTCTTGTCGGCACGCGGACACATCACCTTCAACGTTCTCAAAATCATCAATGTCCAGTTTGGCCACGACCGCAATTTTTTCGGTAATGGATACCGGTCGCTGCTGCTTTCTGACAACAGCGCACCCTACACTTTTCTAAAACTGACCACTAGTTTTGGGCGCAATATTCAATACACTAACCTTTTTACCGAGTTTCAGAACACCCAAAACACCAGTGGAGGAAATGAATTACTACCCCAAAAATTTGCGGCTATTCATCACCTCAGTATCAACATAA
>JBBQUC010000476.1:0-3687 GCA_038212815.1 Cytophagales bacterium | reverse complement strand
GTAGGGGGTATCTACTGGACAAGCTAGTGAAATGTAAACAGGTAACAAACTAATAAAATGACATAATATCATGCGACAAAAAGAAATGCACCCTTGACAACTTGATAATCATGAGGACGGTTCGCCGAAGCGGCACGGTTTTAGAGCCCCAAGGGGCTGGGGACGGTCCCGCCAAGTTTAACTGCTAAGGAGCCAACTCATGCGGAGCGTTTTATTTTCTGGGTCTATTATACCATCTGTATTCGTCCCACGGCTTGAGCTTTTTCCACTTCTCTTGCCAATGATCTAAGTCACCGGCACTTTCAAAAGAGCCTCCAAGCTCAATTAAAACTTTGACTAACGACTCAACTGCGTAAATCTGTCCTGCCTGCGACTCAATTACAAAGTAGTTGCTCTCAATATCAAAATTAATGTCATAAAACCAAGTACCGAAATTCAAAGATTGAATATAGTCTAATGAGCCGAGTTTATCGCGAACCTGCGCTTGCTTCTCGTAATCTTTAGGGTGGCTCTGTTTCAATGCAACTCTCTCGATTTGGATGTCGATTAATTTATCAAAGTCCCTGTCCAATGCTTGGCTAACTTCAATAAGGCTACCTAACTGAGACAAATTAAGGCTGGCATTTACCCAAATAGCATATCCGGTCTGTTTGTGAAACTGCTCACTAATTTTAACTACGGGCGGTACACCCTGTTGAAAATAGATATTAGTGAGGGAAAGCCCCATAGCAAATAATAAAAGAGTTATAAGTAAAATCGTTTGCTCTGTCGCCGGAGCGCAATCCTGTAAATCCAAACCTGCCTAACCGGGGTGTTTGCCATGTTTAATCGAAACCGGGAAATGGAAGCTAATTTATAGACCCGCACCCAACATATAAAAGGGCGAAATTACTTGTTGATTATCAGTTAGTATTGGTGCAACTATTGCCCCGTTAAGACTCACTACGTTGGTGCAGGGGTAAAGGAATGAATTAGTTGGTAAACATCCAAAGAATTGTTTCAAAAATTCTGCCAATCAGGTAGGCTACCACCCCGTAAACCGGTAATTGAACCGGCGGTCAGGAGCACTGTCGCCGTTGACGAAAAATGCGGTAATGTCATTTTCTCGCTGGATGTTATCAGCCCAATGAAAGTCGAAGTGGGGGAGGGGAGCATTGCCCAGCAGCGTTCGGGGCAGGGACAGCTCCAGTTGATTACCCGCCACCCGGTAGTTGGCCTGTCCTGCAGCCTGCCAACGACCATTTTGCCAGCGATGCACCGATGTTTGTCCCGTATTCGTAACCACACGATTCAGTACCAGGTCGTAGCCCTCCCAGCCCGTTTTTTTCGAGCCATCGGTGTCGATGAATAGCAACATCCAGTTTTTGCCCGATGAGCCGGTTAGTTTTTTGGCCGTTTTCGCCCAGAAATATACCCGTTGTGCATCAAACGCTGCCTTCGATTCTACAATGTCGTTGCGGCCCGTGGTGTTGGTATAGATTGCCCCACTATCGGCGCGAATCCAGTTTCGGTGGGTTACATCGCCCGCCCAGTCTCGATAGACGGGCTGAACCCGCTGCCAGTCGGTAAATTTTCCGTCGATCAGCATGTTCCGGGTCAGGCGCGAACTATCGGGTGCCGCCAATCCTTTAAACCGCCGAACGTTGGCGACCAATTGGTAATAATAGTTGTCGGTGTAGCCGCCCTGCATGGGTTCACTGTCGCGGTTAAACTCTTCGTTATAGAGGTCAATGAAAAACGACTGGTCTTTGCGGGGTTTTTTGCCCAGAAAGTCAGGTTGTTGCGGATCATTATCGGCATGAGCCACAAACCGTTGCGCCATCCACTCGTTCCAACCTGTGACAAATACAACCGACGGGTTAACCGCTAACGCCCGCTGCCACTGCTCATCGAAATACCGCCCCTGAGTTGTAAATTGGGTCAGCATAAACTTATCCGGGTTGGCCTCATGTCCTTGTTTACTGCTCTTGCCCAGGTTCCGCACCGGATGTCCGGCAATGGCCACCGGAATTTCTTCGGGTACACTGGGGTTGGTATCCCAGCCATAATCCTGGGGTGTATCGTCGATCCATTGCCAGTGGTGGGGTTCATTGCGGGCGTTGGTCCAGGCCCAGCTATACCGCCAGGTAAAAAACGATTGCAGGGTGGGATTGGCTACATCGGTTACTTTGCCTAAAATCAGGGGCTTGCCCTGCCAGTGAAACCAGAGGTCGGCAAATTCGTTGCGGGCGTAAAAGTTGGTGTAGAGGTCGGCTACCCGTTCGGCCACCCGATCATTCGTCACAAAGCAGATATACGGTGTTGGCCAGCCCTGTTGCCGCATCTCCATGGATATCTGACAAAGCTTTCGGACAACGGGCAGGTACGTATATCCATTGGTGGCATCGAAGAAAAGAATGTCGATGCCCGCGTTGGTAAGCATCTGTAAGTTCCGGCGAATAACCCAGGGGTCGGTAGAGCGGTAATAACCGGCTTCAGGTTCGCCCCACCAGTGAAACGCCCCTTCGGGGCCGAATTGAGGGTTGCCTGGGTTGTCTTTCAGGATTTTAGTGATGTCATACACCGCTTTGGGGCCATGTTCACCATGCCACAAAAAGTAGAAAATGCCCACATACTTGCTGGCACGCTCCAGACCGACCTCCTGCGCTGAAGGCAAGGTCCGCCCCAGCCCGTCGGTAGCTACCCAGTTGGCGGTTACGAGCGGATGGGCAGGTGATGTACCAGGTAACTCAGCCCAGTTACTGACCCTGGACTGGGTGGTGGCCGTTAGCAGAATAGCGGCTAGCAGGAAACAATAGTGGGAGCGGTTCATCCATCAAAAGTCAGGAAAAATCGCCTAACTTCGCCCACCCCTTTGGCAATTGCGACCAATCATGACCGAAAACAAAACCAAAACCAAACTCCTGAACGGCCAACCAGTGCTGGGGGTGCTCTCGAACAGTAGTGACCCTACTATTGCCGAGCTTTGCGGCTTTGCCGGACTGGATTTTTACATGATCGACGGGGAGCATAGTCCCGTAACTACGGCGCAGGTGCAGGATATTGTGCGTGCCTGCGAAGTGAGTGGCATAACCCCGCTGGCGCGGATTCGCAGCAATGACCCCAAATTGATTTTGCAGTACCTCGATGCGGGTGTGATGGGCGTAATGATGCCGGGTATCAAAACGGCCCACGATGTAGAGAATCTGGTCAGGGCCGTGAAATATCCACCCCTCGGCGAGCGGGGACTGGGACCGGTGCGGGCTGCCCGGTATTTGCAGGCCGATATGAGTCAGGGCGAGTACGTGCGGATGGCCAATGAGCAAACGCTGGTACTCCCCCAGATTGAAGACAAAGAAGCCGTTGCCAACATCGACGCACTGCTGGATGTAGCCGGTATCGACGGGTTTGTCATTGGCCCCCGCGATCTGGCCATGAGCATGGGCTACTACGACGGCCCGGGCCACGACGAAGTGAAACGCACGATTGCAGGGGTAGTGGAGAAAATGAAAGCTGCCAGGCTGGTGGTAGGCACTACCGCAGCCAATGGCGACCAGGCCCGCGCCCTTGTTGACCGGGGTGTGTTGTTCTGTCTGAACTCCGTAGCAGGCATGCTCAAAAGTGCCGCAACTGAGTTTTTAAAATGAGTCAGTTTGATTACTACGATGAACTATTGGTTAGTCAAGTCAGAGCCAGATACCTATGGCT
>JBBQUC010000475.1:0-3713 GCA_038212815.1 Cytophagales bacterium | reverse complement strand
AACCCGCCCATGAACGCCTGGTACGCGACCGCCCTGCTAACTGGCTTTGTTGGTAGCCTCCACTGCATTGGCATGTGCGGCCCGCTGGCAGCGGCTCTGCCCATTGGCCGGTTTCCGGTGGGGCAGCGCGGGCTGGCCCGGGGTCTGTATCAGGCAGGGCGGCTCTGTGCTTACAGCCTACTGGGGGCTATGGTGGGTACATTTGGACAGGGTTTGTTACTGACTAGTTTGCAACGGCCAGTGTCAATTGGCGCGGGCGTGTTGTTGCTGTTTTGGGCCGTGTCGGCGCGGGCGGTGCCGGGCTGGATGCAGACTTCTCCGTTAGGCCGAAAAATGATGGCACCCTTCGCCAAACTACTCCAACAACCCACCCTGTTACACCTCGCCGGGTTGGGTTTTCTGAATGGATTGTTACCCTGTGGCTCCGTATATGTGGCCCTAGTGGGGGCATTAGTAATGCCTTCGCTACTGGAAGGAGCCGGGTATATGCTGGCGTTTGGCGTGGGGACATTGCCCGCTCTACTAAGTATAACCTTGATTGCTAGTCGATTGAGTCCGTATGTTCGGACGCGCCTGAGCCGGAGTTTGCCGGTCGTTACGGTGGCCGTAGCGTTGCTGCTTATTGGCCGGGGGGTGGTAGGCTGGTTGCCCGCGAACCGAACGCCTGGGCAGGGTGTGATTCCAGTTTGTCATGGAGCTAATGTGGTGGCCATCACTAGGCCGAACTAACCCACTGCTGATTAGAAACAGGTGGTTACCCTACCTGCGTCAGGTAAGGTGCGACTGGTTGTGGGCAACTTCGGGCCACGCAACTACCAACGAACAGATGCCTACAACCGATGTATTGCGCACGCCCCCCTAACCGGCCTCAGTACCACCGAAGCCCAAAACTCTCAACAACAGTTTGGGTTTAATAAATTGACAACCCCTGAGTCACAAACGGGCTGGTGGCTGGTTGTCGAGGTGGTATCGGAGCCGATGTTCATTCTACTGGCGGTGGCTAGTTTGCTCTATGTATTGCTGGGGCAATGGCAGGAAGGGATCGTGCTGGGGGTCGCCATGATCCTGGTGGCGGGAATTTCCGTGTTTCAATCGGTGCGCAGCGACCGGGCGTTGCAGGCACTCCGGCAACTGACCCAACCCACCGTCTCGGTGCTTCGCGATGGGCAGTTGACCGAGTTGCCCGTCGAAGAACTGGTAGTGGGTGATGTAGTGCGACTCACCGAAGGCCAAACTGTTCCCGCCGATGGGGTATTGTTACAAGCCAACGATTGCTCCGTAGATGAATCTATTCTGACCGGCGAATCGGTGCCGGTAACGAAAACCGCTGCCGACACCGACCGTTTTTTTGCGGCAACATTGCTCACATCGGGGAGTGCTTATGTGCGGCTTAGTGCCATTGCCGATAGCACTGATCTGGGTAAACTGGGTCGGTCGCTTCAAACTATAGAGGTTGAAAAAACGCCCTTACAGCTCCAGATAAGCCGTTTCGTGCAACGTATGGCCTTCGCAGGTTTCGGGGCGTTTGCGCTGGTATGGGGAGTTAACTTTGCGCAGTCGGGGAATTGGATGGCTTCGCTATTACTGGGTCTGACCATTGCCATGTCGGTATTGCCCGAAGAAATTCCGGTGGCGTTCAGCAGTTTCATGGCACTGGGTGCCGCCCGGATGGTGAAGTTCGGGGTGTTGACCCGGCAACCCCAAACCGTCGAAAGTCTGGGTTCGGCCACGGTAATCTGCACCGATAAAACCGGCACTATTACCCAGAACGGCATGACATTGGCCCGGCTCTACGATCACCAAACCCAAACCACACTACCCTTTACCGACCCACTTACTCCCTCCGCAAAAGACATACTGAACTACGCCCGCTGGGCCAGCGAACGCGCCCCCTTCGATCCGATGGAGCAGGCCATCGTGGCGGCTTACGAAACCCAGTTCGATGCGGCTATCTACCCGATGGAATACGAGTATCCGCTGGCCGGAACGCCCCCTATGATGACCCATGTCTATGCCGCCAACAGCGGCCCGGTGCGGGTGGCGGGCAAAGGAGCCGTGGAACGCATCGTGCGGGTCTGTCAACTACCCGAAACCGAAGCCGCTGTTGTGCTGAAACAGGCCACCCAACTGGCCGAACAGGGCTACCGGGTCTTGGGCGTGGCAGGTAGCAACTGGCCCGACAACAAAACCTTTCCAGAAAATCAGGACAACTTCGATTGGGAATTCAGGGGGTTGATTGCGCTGGAGAATCCACCAAAAGCCAATGCAAAAACCGTTATTCACCAGTTCAATCGAGCCGGTATTACCGTGAAAATGATTACCGGTGACTCACCTGAAACGGCCCTTGCCATTGCCAGGCAGGTAGCCCTGCCCAACGCCGACCAACTGCTGACTGGTCAGCTCGTAATGGCCTTATCGGACAAAGACTTACAAGTTGATGTTAGCTCCGTGAATGTGTTTGCCCGGATGTTTCCCGAAGCCAAACTCCGCGTAATTCGGGCGTTGAAATCCAACGGTGAAGTGGTGGCTATGACCGGCGACGGAGTTAATGACGGCCCCGCGATCAAAGCTGCTCATATTGGCGTGGCAATGGGTCGGCGCGGCACTGAAGTAGCCAAGCAGGCAGCCTCGCTGGTGTTGGTCGATGACGATCTGAGCGGCATGGTGGATGCCATTGCCCTGGGTCGGCGCATCGACCAAAATCTCAAAAAAGCGGTGGGTTACATCGTCTCCATCCACATTCCGATTATCCTGACGGTGGCTCTTCCGCTGCTGTTTGGCTGGAGATACATCAACCTATTCAGCCCTATTCACGTTATTTTTCTGGAACTGGTGATGGGGCCAACCTGCTCCATTGCCTTCGAGAACGAACCCGCCGAGCGCGATCTGATGCGCCAACGCCCCCGCCGATTCACCGACACATTTTTCACGGCGGGCGAACTGGGCCTGAGCGTGATGCAGGGTCTGGTAATTGCGTTGGCCGTTTTGTTCGTGTACTGGCAATCCATGAAGGCCGGGTACGGCATCGAACGAGTACGAACCATTACGTTTACCACGTTGGTAATGAGCAATATCTGGCTCACCTTAGTCAGCCGCTCCACCCGCGACTCGGTGCTGGCCACCCTCCGCCGACCCAACGCTCTGCTCTGGCTCATGCTGGGACTAACAGCCCTCATGCTGGGTATCACGCTGCTAGTGCCACCCATCCGAAGATTCACCCAATTTATTCCGCTGACCGGGGCCGATTTGGGGCAATGCCTGATCTGGTCGGTGTTGGGGGTTGTTTGGGTTGAGGGGTGGAAGCTGTGGAAGCGGGCAAGCCATTGACAACTACCCCCGTTGCAATAGTCTGTAGCCTATCAGCATCAGCCCAATGACGTACAGCGACGTAAAAATCAGCTTGTTGTAACGAGCCAGCCAATTGGGCAAAAAGATGTCGAAGTTGTCGCGGTCGGAATCAGAATAGTTTCGGGCCAGTATCGTCAATGGACACCGACCGCCAAACACGAGCAAAACCAAGCCTTCGGCAACGACCAACCCTATAGCGATCCAAGTGTAGGTGGTTATTTGGTTTGACAGTCCGCAATAGAGGACGTAGAAAATAACGGTGACGAAGAACGCCCAAATTACTGTGTGAATCAGTTTGACTGAAACCAACTTGAGTGAGCTATTCATCGGCTATTTTTAGGCTGCTCCCTTTACGTTTATGCCTG
>JBBQUC010000474.1:0-3716 GCA_038212815.1 Cytophagales bacterium | reverse complement strand
GGTCATCGTCGATGTCGGTGTTGCTGACCAAATCCTGCCGGATAAACTCCCCTTCGCCAGCCAACCCTAAATATCGCCCGCGTTGACTTAACTGCTTGAGCCACAACCGCCGACTCACTGCGTAGAGATACGTTTTCAACTGGCTGCTGAGGGAAAATGTACCTTCGGCCACTTTCTCGTACAAGACCACCAGCGTTTCCTGATAAATATCCTTCGCGTCGTCGTCAGAACCGCTATTATTGACTACCAGCCGCTGCACCATTGGGTAATACCGTTGGTAGAGTTGGCCTAAAGCCGCGTCGTTGCCATCAGCCAGGCCCGCCAGCAGGTCGTCGTCGGTTAGCGGTACATCAAGCTCTCTCATCAATCAACTCAACAATTAATACGCGGTACAGACAAAAGTAACCCAAAAAAATGGAGAAAAGATTTTTCAAAAACGTGGGTTACCTATCGGGTTATAGGGTATTAAGAGTGGTATTAAAACGAAATGTTTAACCTAAAAACGATATAACCATGAAAACGCTCGCTAAAGTTGCCTTCTTTTTCTCGATGATCACCCTGGCTGCTGCCTGCTCGTCGAACAAAACCGAATCGACCACCACCTCGGATTCGACCGCTACCATGATGTCTGATTCAGCTTCGACTATGGCTACCGATTCGACCATGGCTACCGACTCATCTTCTATGATGAAGTCGGACAGCGCGAAATAATTTCCACTACGTCTCGTAGTAACGCAACACGCGGCTCACAACTGAGTCGCGTGTTGCGTTTTTAGGGAGAGCTTCACTACAAACTAAAAACTACTCCCACCGTGCCATTGAACCTCCGACTTGTAAAACCAGCGAGTTCGAAATACTGCCCGTTGGTTATGTTTCGTAAGTCGGCAAACACATTTACCCGGCGGGCTACTCGGTAAGCAGCATATACATCCAGGGTGGTATAAGCAGTTAGGGTCACTACATTAGTGGCAAAGGTTTGCTCGTTATACACGGCATCGAGTCGCTGCCCCACTACCCGGCCCGTTGCGCTAAGGGTTAGTTTTGGCAAAATGGCATAACTCAGCGTAGCCGTAACGGAATGCTTCGGTCGGCGCAGCAGGTTGTTATAACTAGTGTCGCGCCGGGCTTGCGTAAGGGTGGTAACGGCTCCGGTCAGGTATGTATAGTTGCCGGTTAGTTGTAACTTGCCCGTTCGATACGCCAGGTCTAGTTCCAGACCTTCGTCCTGCTGCCGGTTCAGGTTAATATACCGTCCGTAGGGTTCAGTATCCAGCGACTGGAAAAATACCACATCCCGCACATCACGCTTAAAATAAACAGCCCGGATATAGGTCTGTTGTCTGCTGCCAAACAGTTGCGCCCCCGCTTCGTAGGTAGTAGCGGTTTCAGGCTTGAGATCGCGATTACCATAGGGCGAGTAGAGGTAATAGAGCGAGGGATCTTTGAAACTCGATGACACATTGGCCAATAGTTTCAGCCGCCCTACGGTATAGTAGGGGTTGACGGTATACGTAGTATTGCCGCCATACACCGAGTGCCGGTTTAACCTGCCCCCAACTTCGGCCCCAAAACCACCCGTATTTTTCAGGATCAGCGAAGCAAACCCACTCACCATATTGATCTGCGCCTGAGCCGCCGAAATCGGGTCGGCCTCATATTTTCCGTACTGGCTATATGATACGTACGTCTGCGTGGTATTCTGGGCGCGGTAATCCAGCCCGGCCACCAACTCCAACGCGCCACTCAAACTCAAATTGGTGTATACCTCGCCAACATGCGAAACAGCCCCGTAGCGCGACTGAATGAACGTAGAGAAAGCGTTTTTGGGCACGTAGGTCGAGTCGTCCAGGTAATTCCGTTCACTCTGATTGATGCGGTAAGTAAGCACTATCCGCCCCCGGCTCAGGGTATAGTCGAGACTGCCGCCCAGTTGCCGGGTTAGGTTACGGGTGGTATAATCGCGGTCGTCCACAAAGGCTCCCCCATCAATATCAGCTCGATACGCCGAATACAATCCCGATACGCTGGCCATTAGCTTTGGGGTCAGCCGGTGGGTCAACCCAGCCCGCACGGTAGTCTGCGCAAACCCGTCCTTATCAAAATTCTGGGCACCAGTAGGGTCGTAGGCCGACGAAAATCCGGTGGCGGTGGTTCGGGAGGCACTCAGTTGGTAGGTGGTTTTACCCACGGCTCCACCCAGCCCGATACTGCGCCGGAACGTACCGTAGCTGCCAGCAGTCAGTAAGCCATTTAGTTGTAGCCCCGGTTTGGCACGAGTTGTAATGATATTGATAACTCCCGCCATGGCATCGGAGCCATATAGCGTTGACTGCCCGCCTTTTAGTATCTCAACGCGGGCTATCTGATCGAGGGGGATAAAATTCAGGTCGAAGTTCCCTTCCGTAGTCGAGGGGTCGTAGAGCGGCACCCCATCGAGCAGAATGAGGGTGTACCCCCCGGCCGCCCCGCGCATAAACACCGATTGAAAACTACCGAGTGGCTGATTACTGCCTACTACCGTGAGACCCGCCTGCTGGTTCAGCAAATCGGTCAGCGATTTGCCACTGTTGGCGCGGAGCAGCGAATCGGTCAGAATGGTGAGTACTTTCCCCGTCTGACTTTGTTTCTGCGGGAATTTGTTGGCGGTAATCACCACCTCATCGAGGGGGCGGGCAGCATCGGTAAGCAGTGAATCGGGCCGCCCGGTTTGGGCAAACAGCGGATTGGCTATAGGCATACTCAGCAGAGTAGCCGCCAGCAGGTGCGTAGCAAAACGCATGGTTGGGAACTGGAGAAAATGAAACATGTCGCCCGCGTGTTCATCCTCCGTAAACGCGCAAACTATACGGTCACGGGCAGGTCTCCTGGCTTAGCGCATTGGTTGGGGCCTTCCCATCACGAGTAGGCGTGACAGTGGCAATGAAGTATCAACCAATATAAAAAGAGCGCGTCACAGTTGCGGGGACAGCTTCGATTCGCCACGGCGGTGGCGTTCCGAGATTCCCTATTAAGCCATAATACCAACAGATAGACTGGTTTCCGGCACCCGTACTTCGGGGGCAAAGATACGTATCTTTGCCCCATGCACACCAATTCTTATTTTCTGCGGCAGTTGGCTCCGGCATTGGCTACCAAACTAGTCGGGCTACCGTTTATGGAGTGCTACAGTCAGGATCGGGATGAGTTGGTGCTGGTGTTTGCGGCTGCGCGGGGTAAAATCAACTATTACCGGCCTACCTATATCAAGGCCACCCTCCGCCCCGATTTTTCGGGCCTGTACTTTCCCGAAACTGTGCAGCGCGCCCGGCAAAACAGCGTTGACCTCTTTGAGCTATTATACGATAAACCCGTAGTGGGCGTACGGTCGTTTCTAAATGAGCGGTGCCTGGCCATTCAACTCGCCGACGAGTACACCCTGCTGTTCAAGTTTTTTGGTAATCGGCCTAATCTGCTGATTTTCCAGGGCAATACGGTAATCGACCAGTTTAATCATCAGCTACTTAGCGACGAACACCTCCACCTCGATCAGTTCGACCGGCCCCTCGACCAGTCCTTTGCCGCATTTGAACAGGCCGGTTACGACCACCGCAAGTTATTCCCAACGTTTGGGAAGGTAGTCAATGGGTATTTAAGCAGCCATACTGTAGCTGAGGAAGCAGGTGCTGAAAAGGGCAGGAAGCAATGGGAGCGGATTCAGGCAGTGCTGACCCAACTTG
>JBBQUC010000473.1:0-3720 GCA_038212815.1 Cytophagales bacterium | reverse complement strand
GGTCATTAGTAGTCATTTACGTATAAACCCATACATGACTACTTAATGACCAAAATGACACCTAATGACTTTTTTTATGCCCTTTTGCCTTTTTTGGCACCGCCCTTTTTCGCTTTCCCTCCTAGCGAGTTAATCCAGACGGCCAGTTTCATGGCATCTTCTTTAGGCACCTGTTTCATGGCAGCCATGGGTGGATAGCCAGGCCAATGGGTTGGCACCGGATTGTAAATCAAGTCCACAATCTGATCGTTCGTGTATTTCTTTTTCGCCACGTCCTTATAGGCAGGACCCACTAGCTTAACATCAGGGCGGTGACAGGCAATACAAGTGTATTTGCTCATCAGCGCGTTCATTTCTTCGGGAATCCCGGCCGTAGAAGCTTGAGCCTGAGCGTTGAGCGATACCCCGGCCATGGTGGCCATGGCAATCAGCATTCCAATAGTTTTTTTCATGAGCAATCGGATAAAAATGTATAAAGGGGCTTGGTCAACAAAGCAAAAGTAAACGCATTCCCGAAGGAAATCAATTTTTGCCGAAGTTTACCCAACAAATCGTCCATTAGACATTTTTTACCCACGCAGGTTTAATTTTCTATGCAACCGCTCGATCTTTTTTCTGGCCACGCCAGCCTTTACGCCCAATACCGGATTGATTACCCCGCTGAACTATACGACTGTATTCTTCCAGTAGTGGCTCGCCCTAACCGCGCCTGGGACTGTGCCACAGGTAATGGCCAGGTTGCCGTGGTGCTGGCTAACTCGTTTACCGAGGTTGAGGCTACCGATAGTAGCCAGCAGCAACTCGATCAGGCCATTGCCCGGCCCAACATTCGGTATCAAGTAGCGCCTGCTGAACAAACGCCTTTCCCCGATGCCCATTTCGACCTGATCACGGTAGCGCAGGCTCTGCACTGGTTCAACCTAGCGGCCTTCCATCAGGAGGTTCGGCGGGTGGCTAAGCCGGGGGCTATACTGGCCGAGTGGGGGTATGGACTCACGCAGATTGACGAAGCAATAGATGACCTGTTGACTGATTTTTACCGTAACAGAACCGGTCCGTACTGGCACCCAAACCGGCGGCATATCGATACTGCCTATGCCTCACTGCCGTTTCCCTTTGCCAACGCCCGGCAGGCTACCTTCACCGTTCGGCGACATTGGTCACTGGAACGGTTCCTGAATTACCTCCGCACCTGGTCGGCGGTACAGAAATACATCCATCAGAATGAAATTGACCCAGTCACGGCCCTAGGCAGCCAGCTCATTGCAATCTGGGGGACCGGTGAGCGGGAGGTGCAGTTTCCAGTATTTTTGCGAGTAGGCGTGGTTAACGGGTAGTTATTTTAGAACAATGTAAAAAATATTTTTTTGATTATCAACAGTTTAACAATATTTTTGATAGTTTCTTGTCTGGCACGAACAAAAAACCATTAGATTGGTCTAATAATTGTGCAGCGTGTTTTACGGCCTTACCAATAGTACTGCGCACCGACCATTAACCCTCAATGACCCCATGCAAAAACTTAGCCTAAATCAGTCCCTACAACAGAAACTGTCTCCCCAGCAGATTCAGTTTATTAAACTGTTGCAGATTCCCACGGCTGAACTGGAAAACCGCGTGGAAGAAGAACTGGAAATAAACCCCGCCCTGGAAGAAGGACAGGAAGAGTTTGATCAGGCCGAAGATGACCCGTTCGGCGACGACTACGACGGTGATGAGTTTAAAGACCGCACCGGCGACCTCGATATTGAAGGTTACCTGGGTGGTGACGACTACGCCGGGTATAAAATGCAAGGCGATGGCGGCTATGAAGAAGACCGCGAAACCCCAATTGCCACCACGTCCAGTCTCATGGACGCACTCATGCAACAGTTTGGCTATCTCCAGCTTACCGATGCACAACGAGTAATTGGTCTTCAATTGATAGGCAGTATCGAAAGTGATGGCTATATCCGTCGGTCTATCCAGGCCATTGTCAATGATCTGGCTTTCTCGCAGAATGTGTTTACCGACGCGGAAGAACTCGAAGAAGTACTGAAAAAAATTCAGACGTTCGACCCGCCCGGCATTGGAGCCAGAACCCTGCAAGAGTGCCTGGTGCTGCAATTACAGCGCAAGGATATGCACGACGAAATGGTGCGGCAGGCGATTCAGATTATCGACGAACATTTTGATGAATTCTCGAAGAAGCACTTCGAGAAAATTCAGAAACGGCTGAATGTGAGTGATGCCTGCTTTAAAAAAATCATCACGCTCATTACCAAACTGAACCCGAAACCCGGCTCGGTAGAGGGCGGAGAAGGAACGGCTCATTACCTGATTCCTGACTTTATTCTGGTCAATAACAATGGCAAACTCGAACTGTCGCTCAACTCGCGTAATGCCCCCGAACTACGAATCAGCCGCTCGTTTGCCGAGATGATTGATACATACGATAAGGGCGGGCGGGCTAACAAAGCTCTAAAAGAGACCGTTACGTTTGTGAAGCAGAAACTCGATGCAGCCAAGTGGTTTATCGATGCCATTAAACAACGGCAGCAAACCCTGCTTAAAACCATGAACGCCATTGTGCGGTTTCAGTATGATTTTTTCCTGACTGGCGACGAGTCGCGGTTGCGGCCCATGATTTTAAAAGATGTAGCCACGCTCATCGACATGGACGTGTCAACGGTATCGCGGGTGGCCAACAGCAAATCAGTGCAAACCGAGTTTGGTATTTACCCACTGAAATATTTCTTCTCGGAGGGTATTGCCACCGATTCGGGCGAGGATGTGAGCAGCCGCGAGGTAAAAAATATTCTGCGCGACCTCATTGGTTCAGAACCCAAATTGAACCCCCTTTCCGACGACAAGCTTGAAAAAATTCTCAACGACCGGGGCTACAACATTGCCCGCCGAACGGTAGCCAAGTACCGCGAGCAACTCAACATTCCGGTCGCACGGCTGCGAAAGCAATTGTAGCGACTACTGTTCAATGAATAAGGGATGATGCTACCTTTGCTATCCAATTCCTTGTCCATTAGTCATTTTCTATTACCCATTGAATACTGCTCTTGCCCGCTTTTTGTCGGTTATTCTTCATCCGTTGCTGATGCCGACGTTTCTGTTTGGCATTTTGCTTTTTCAGGCACCGGGGGTCTTAGGTGTCGATACATTCGGCCCGCGTTTACGGCTCAGCCTACTCTTCCTGATTGCGGTGGGTACGTTTGGCGTACCGGCCCTGCTCATTTATTACCTCTACCGGGTAGGCTCGCTCCCCTCGTTACAGATGGAAAACCGGGCTGACCGGCGTGTACCCTACCTGCTCACGAGCTTGGTTTATGGGTTTCTGACGTTTTTGTTTGGGTTTAGAATGCAACTCATCTCCGAAATGGCCCCTGGAATCGCCATCATTCTGGGCAGCATTACGGTATCTATTCTGCTGGTGGGTCTCATCAGCCTGTACTGGAAAATTAGTGCGCACAGTGTAGGTATTGGCGGCAGTATTGGCGCACTGGCGGGCATTTTACTAAAATTCAGCCAAACCGAGTTGCTGATCTACCTGATTGGGTTTGTTGCCCTAACCGGGCTGCTGGCCAGTGCCCGGCTCCACCTCAATGCGCACACTCTGACGCAGATTGTGGCGGGGTTACTGTTGGGCCTGGTAGTTAGTATAAGCGGAGTAGTATGGCTCGTGTGAGTGTAGCAAAACCCAGTTTCAAAGCAGGGTCTCCTAAACTA
>JBBQUC010000472.1:0-3743 GCA_038212815.1 Cytophagales bacterium | reverse complement strand
GAATTACTGACATTCAACACGTTGAAAGAACTCCTCAACCTCACCGATGGCAACCTGGCTACGCACCTGCGGGCGTTAGAAGAAGCGGGCTACCTGGCCGTACAAAAGCAGTTTGTGGGCCGCAAACCCAATACCAGCTATACCGCCACCCCCGCCGGCCGCACCGCCTTCACCGACCACCTCAACGCCCTCGAAGCCTTAATCCGTGATATGGGATAGGTAGATTTCGGATTTCGGAGATAATACTCTCTGATTAAATTGTGGCTAAGCTATTGTCTTATTTCCAACCATTCGGACAAGTGGCTGGTTACCCCCCGCATCGCCCTGATGCCCGCTATGTACACCCTCACCATTCAGAAAAACGGAGCCAGCCAACCCACGCTCAACTCAGTACTGGCCAATCCCGGCGCGACGGATAAGGCCACGCTGAGTGCCGGGGTCGTGACGGCTGATTTGGGTCTTTCTGGTTTGTACAAAATCAAAACCATCCTAAAGCAAACCGACTGTCTGGCCACCACGCGCTATACCACCATTGGCCTCGATGCAGGCTACCGGATCAGCACAACGGGCAACTTTAGCCGGAGCGATTTGGCCAGCAACAATGCCATTAGTTTCTCCGGCTGGTATGCCGGTATCCGGGTTGGGTTTGGCACAAAATCGACGCGGATAACTAAGTAGTAAACAGTAGGCTACTGAGCCAACTGATTTATTTCTGCAGCTACTGACGTTTTTGTAACCGCATCACCATACCACCCCCGGCAGCAATGGGCAGGCTGAGGGTATCCGTGCGCGAGAGGGTGCGGCTCACTTTGGTGAGGTGGTTGGGTTGCTCAGCCACGTCGGGGGAATCGGTATAGAGGTCGGTGGTGTATTGGCCTTCGGGCAGAAACGACAGGTCGATGGGCAGGGTACGGGCGGTTGAGTTGGTAATGGTGCCAATATACCAGTCGGTGCCTTTACGCCGGGCCAGCGTAATGTATTGCCCCACCTCGGCGTTCAACACGCGGGTTTCGTCCCAACTGGTGGGCACCTGTTGCAAAAACTCGAAACCGGGCTGGTTGCGGTAAGCATCGGGGTAGTCGGCCACCATAGCCAGGTAACTCTCGAACACCACATACATAGCCAGTTGGTGGCAGCGGGTGCCGTGCATGAGCGGACGCGTCTGCTGGAGTTTAAACTTGCTATCGGGAACGGCCCGGAACCCACCCAGGTGCATGTCGGTAGCCCCAGCCAGCATCCGGGTAAAGGGAAAGGTAATGTCGTGGTCGGGGGTATCCAGGCCACTCCACTTGTTGGTTTCGTAGTTCAGGGTGCCCTCCCGGGTGAGTTCATTAGGGTAGGTACGGTGCAGGCCGGTGGGCTTATAGGCTCCATGAAACTGCACATGCAGGTGGTGAGCAGCCGCTTTCTGGAGCATTTCTTCCTGTATCTTCACCATCTCCTGATCGTCGCGATCCATAAAGTCGATCATCATCCCACTGAGACCCCATTTTTCGTACTGGGCAAAGGTCGCGTCTATTTGCGGGTACAGGGCCTTCCAGTGTACCCACACCCGAATCCCCACGCCCCGGCTTTTGGCGTAATCGCACACCTGCTGCATGTCTAACCCCGGCACCGCTTTGGCCGGATTGGCGTTTGGCCCCGGCATGTACCCGGCTCCGTCGTTCACGTACCACTCGTGCAGCCCAGACTCTACCACCGAATGATACTCGATGTGATTATCGGCGCAGAAGTCGATGTAGTATTTGTTGGTCTCAAAATTATTTCCCGGCGCAAAAGTGGTATCGGGAATGATGGTGCCATTCCACCACGGGAAGGTAGTTTTGCCCGCGTGTAGCCACGATACATCACCCAGTTTGTTCGGCTCGTTCAGGCTCGTCAGCATGTTCGATTCGATGAGTGCGCCCACCCTATCGCTGATGAGCAGCACCCGCCACGGGCTGCGGTGCGGCAGGGTGGCTTTCACTTTAATCCCCGCACGCGGCTGGTTGGGCAGGGGAGCTAACTGGCTGCTCAGCACCCCATCGCGCTGGCTGAGGTACATACCGGCATAATCGACCAGGGCAGCTTCAGTAATACCCACGTAGGTTTTGGTGGGCTGTTTGCCGCTCGTCACCTCCAGCAGAGCGGGCATGTCCATCAGCGTATCGGGGTTGACCGTGCTAAGCGGCAAGTGCGTATAAAGACCCTCGTGCGAGGTCAGAAAATCGGGCAGAAACAGGGCGTGCAGCAGGGGGTCGCCCGCGAGTCGGAAGGTAGTGCGCTCATCGGTAAGGGTGCAGGCCGCCCAGCCCGCCTGCTGCGGAAACTCGTACCGAAACGCCACCCCATCGTCGAATGCCCGCACAACAAGGTTGATCTGGCGATTTGGGGCCATTTTCTCAACCAGCGGAATCACGGCTTCGCGGTAGTGGTTCTGCACGGTTTTGGTCTTGCCCACCACCAGGTCGTACGTCTCGTTCACCTCCCGAAACCGGGGACTGGGTTTAGCCAGATTCGCCCCAAATGTGCCCCCTTCGGCAAAGTTCAGTTGCAGTTCAGAGTACTCCAACACCGGCCTGCCTGCCAACGTGACCTGATACACGGGGGCTTTCTCGGTGAGCCGCAGGGTAAAAACCAGGCGTTTATCGGGGGAGGTGAGGGTAACGGGTTTCTGCGCTACGGCGAGAAACGGGGTGAGGAGAAGCAGGAGAAAATAGCGCATGTTGCCAGGGATAGAAAAAGTTAGTTCACAAAAACACTGCGGAACAATTCACAATAGCCCCGCTGCTGCTTCGTCCAGAAACCAGAGCAGGTTGCCGTTTAGGGGCCTAATCTGCTGGGCCGGATACACATCGGGGTTGTAGGCACCGTGCATCACCTGCCACAACGGCTCGGCTTTGGCGGTTCCGGTTATCATAAACGCCACGCAGGCCGCGCGATTTACCACTGGGGCCGTCAGGGTGAGTCGGTACATGCGCTGCTCGTCGAGGTAAAAGGCACTAACCCAGGCATGGTCTTCGTGTACGACGGCATAGCCCGGAAACAGCGAGAGGGTATGGGCATTGTCGCCCATGCCGAGCAGCACCAGATCGAAGGTGGTGGGGTGACCATCGAAGTAGGTATGCAATAGGCTCTCGTATTCCTGTACCGACTGCTCAGGAGCCATATCGGTGCGGAACGGGTGAATCTGGTCGGCGGGAATAGAGACATGGTCGAGCAGGGCCTGGTGCGCGTTGCGGGCGTTATTCCGGTCATCGCTGACCGGCACAGCCCGCTCATCGCCCCAGAACACGTGCCAGCGCGACCAGTCGATACGGCCCCGATAGGCATCGGTAGCCAGTAGCTTATACAGCTTATCAGGGGTGCTGCCCCCCGACAAGGCAATAGTAAACCGATCCTGCCGGGTCAGTACATCGGCCACGTAATCGACCAGCCAATCGGCCAGGAGGTAGCTGAGGGTTTCGGGAGTTGACGAAATCATACCAAAAATAATAGGATGCCCAAAACTACCAGTATCTTGTGACACTAGAAACTAATCGACGTATGGCAACTGTCGAAATTCATCATCTGGTTAACCAATACCCTGGTGCGGCAGCGAGACCTTTGTCTAGTTCACCCTCGACAGACTAACCCATTTACCTAACCCCTTTTTTAAACCATGAAGCGTTTTTTTTCACCCCAGGGCATTTTACAGGACTATGGCCTCGCCTTTGTGCGGGTATGTATGGGTGTATTATTAATGGTTCATGGCCAGGAGGTGC
>JBBQUC010000471.1:0-3789 GCA_038212815.1 Cytophagales bacterium | reverse complement strand
ACATTGCCCGCCAGTGTGAGGGCAGGACTGAGCTGGTACGAGACTCCGAACGAACCATTCAGGTTGTCCCAGTGGTGGGTATTAGCATATACCCGGTTGGTGGGCGCGTCTAAGAAATACGCCCGCAGCCAGCGGTAGTCGTAGCGCAAACCAGCTTCCACTACCCAGCGGTTGCGGGCGTAGCGTTCAATGGCAAACGCCCCTGCCCCATAACTGCGGAAATTGGGAATCAGGAACAGATACTGACGGATGTTGCCCTGCGTACTGCTGGTGATCCCTACGCTGCCCGACCATCGCCCGCCTTTGCTATCGGTTTTGGGGGCGTATTCCCAAATCAGGTCGGCGGTGTGGGTAGTTAGTTGCAGGTATAATTCAGGGTCGGTAACGCGACTGAACGACAGAAAATCATATTCCTGCCGGGTGTTCTGCTGCTGGGCAATGGTAGCCGTAAGGGTTCCCCCGGCACGGCTGCGCCACTGCCCCCGAATTTTCAGCAAATCGTGCTGCACGTCCTGATAAGGCCGGTTCAGGGCATACGAGAACGTAGGCTGTATCAGCGGCTCCGGGCGACTGATGGCTGCGTAGAGGTCGGACAAACTGCCCACCTGCGCCCCCGTAAACAGGCCAATTTTGGTGGTGAAGCGGCTATAAAACACCTCGGCTCCCCACTGTTTATGATCGTAGTGCAAATCAGCCGAGAAATTCGTTTCCCGGTAGCTGGTATTGTCGAGGTAATAGGTTGGCGTTTGTACATAGCCAGACCGTTTTAGTGTACCCTGCACCCGCCAGCTTAGTCCTGTCAGTCTGTGGTTGAACGCGCCTTCCAGAATACCTGACACAATGCTCAGGCGCCCGTTGCTGGCTCCCACCAGATTGACCTCGCCACCCATACCGGGTTTTGTGGGCATGGCTTTCGGCTCCACCAGAATAACGCCCCCAATGGCATCGGAACCGTAGCGGATACTGGCTGCCCCCCGAATCACCGTTAACCGCGAGGCAATAAAGGGATCAATTTCGGGGGCGTGTTCACTGCCCCACTGCTGGTCTTCCTGCCGCACGCCGTTGTTCAGAATCAGAATCCGGTTGCTGTGCAGGCCGTGAATAACCGGTTTAGAAATGCTCGGCCCGGTCTGAATACTATACAGGCCCGTCAGGCTTTTCAGGCTTTCGCCCAGCGATTGGCCCCTTGCCTGGTTGAGGGCCGCGCCACTGAGTTCGGTTTGGTTTTGCAGCAGTTGCTGTGCTTCGGAGCGGTGTTCGGTAACGGTTAGTTCGTTCAGATTCACCCCTTCGGGCGAGAGTGCTACCACCGCCAGTGTAGAGTCGTTCAGAACGGCAATTTGCTGAACAACTGTCTGGTAGCCAATAAACTGGTAGTCGAGGGTGTAGGAGCCAGGGCAAAGCGCGGGGAGTACATACTGCCCCTGGGCATCGGTAACGGCCCCGGTTTTGGTTTCGCGCACATAAACAGTGGCCCCCAGTAGCGGAAACGTTACACCACCGCGTTGCTGCTTCTCGCGGCTAAACACCGTTCCAGCCACCCGAACGGTACAGGTGGAGCGTGTTTGGGTACTATCGACCTGACTATAGGCGGGTGAGATTCCGGCCCACGACACCAGAAGAGTAGCCCAAACTACCCGTTGTTTATAGTCAGTAAAAGAGAGATGCTTTGCCACTGTATGATTTGAAAAGAAAGCGGGAAACGATTCGTTAGTTGCCCCAACCATTCTGTCAACGAACAAAACTAACACAAGCGCAACAATGTTGCAATTATTTTTGCAACCTTATTGCAAAACTGTCTGTTTACCCGTTACCTTTGTGCAGTAATACCGAAGTTTTGGAGTATGAAACGGCTAAACATCACGAACAAGGCAGATTTTCTGGGAATCACGGGTTCGGTGCTGTGCATCGTCCATTGCCTCATTTCGCCTTTTTTGGTCATGACTTCTTCGCTGTTACAGCATGACACACTTCGCGTGGGGTATATAAGCCTGGATTACCTATTCATTGGTGTAAACATAGTGGCTGTTTATTTGGCTACCCGGCACTCGGTAACACCTACGATCAAAACCGCCTTATGGGGCTTTCTGGCCTTATTTTCCGTAGCTTTACTCCTCGAAGATACCAAACCCGCCTTTGAATATATTGCCTATGTAGCTTCGGCTGGGTTAGTCATTACCCACTTTCTCAACATTCGGCAGCATAGCGTACAACACGCTCGGTAGCCGTTTTTTTCGTCTCCTCGTTTTATGAAAGCCATTCAATTTACCCAAACCGGCGGGCCAGAGGTGCTGGTGCTTACCGACCTGCCCACGCCTACGCCTAAACCAGGCGAAGTGCTGGTTCGGCTTACCGCCATTGGCATCAACTACATTGATACCTACCAACGGAGTGGTTTATATCCAGTGCCGCTACCCTTTGTAACTGGTCAGGAGGGTGCGGGGACGGTCGAAGCACTCGGCGAGGGTGTTGCGGGGTTGGCCGTGGGGCAGCGGGTAGTCTATACCAATCACCCTGGGGCCTATGCCGAATACGCCGTTGTTCCCGCCGATAAGCTCATTCCTATTCCCGACGGACTGAGCGATCAGATGGCTGCGGGAGTGTTGCTGCAGGGCATGACTGCCCATTATCTGGCTTACACTACGTACCCCATTCGCCCCGGCGATACGGTGCTGATTCATGCCGGAGCCGGGGGTGTGGGGCTGTTGCTCACCCAAATGGCCCGCCAGCGCGGAGCACGGGTAATCACAACCGTCTCGACTCCCGAAAAAGCCCAACTCTCACGGCAATACGGGGCCGATGAGGTAATTCTCTATTCGCAAACTGATTTTGCTGAGGCTGTGAAGCAACTGACTGGCGGTCAAGGCGTTCATGCCGTGTATGATTCGGTGGGTAAAACAACGTTTGAGGGGAGCCTGAACAGTCTGCGTCCGCTCGGCACAATGGTGTCGTTTGGCAATGCCAGTGGCCCTGTTTCCCCGTTTTCGCCCCTGATTTTATCGCAGAAAGGTTCTTTATTCTTTACCCGCCCTACCCTGGGTCATTATACAGCAACCCGTTCGGCCCTGCTCGAACGCGCCGGGGCGGTATTCAACTGGGCAGCAACGGGCCAGTTAACCGTACTGATTCAGTCGCCCTACGCCCTGGCCGATGCCGCTCAGGCCCACCGCGACCTGGAAAGTCGGGGTACAACTGGGAAGTTATTGTTAGTGCCTTAGTTTACCTCGGCCCCAATGCCCGGTTAGTCAGGGACATATTGTCGGAAATCAGCCCGGCCCGCGCTACCAAGCCGGCCGGGGCAGCGTTTATCAGCTAAAGGCATCTTCTACGTGCTTCACCCCAATGCCACCGGGCGTAATGGTCACAGCCACAATATCGAAGCGGACATCGTGCTGCCAGTCTTTCGCAAAAATGTAGTGTTCGGCGGTGCGCATCACCAGTTTGGCTTTGGTGTAATTGACAAACTCTTCGGGGTTGCCGTAGCTGACATTAGTGCGGGTTTTTACTTCCACAAACACCAGGAGCTTGCCTTTTTGGGCCACCAGGTCAATTTCGCCGTGTTGGTGGCGGTAGTTGGTTGCCAGAATCTGGTATCCGTTTGCCTGGAGGTAGCGCATGGCTTCGGCCTCGCCCTGTTTGCCAGTTTCGTTGTGTTGAGCCATTTTAGTCAGTCAATGGTCATTTATCAGAACCCCGATAGAGTAACACCTTTTGGGCATTTTCCAGGCTAGTTTTGTCGGCATAGTTACAGTCGGTAGAGTCTTACTTTTTTAATCATGTTCAGGCTCA
>JBBQUC010000470.1:0-3795 GCA_038212815.1 Cytophagales bacterium | reverse complement strand
TCCCTCTGCCCCGGGAATACGGGGGCTCTTAGTGCCCCGGCTAGTCCGAGGCCGTATGCTGAACTGGCCAATGGCCTGTGTGTGCTGCGCAACGACTGGCACCTGCATGTGCTGGAAGGCGACAGCCTACAGGCCAATAGTGGTGGTTTTGCCGGGCCGGATGCCCTGCGCCGGGCCGATTTACAACGGTATCTGGACGACCCATCGGTGCGGGCCATTTTTGCCGCTCGCGGGGGTTACGGCTCTTACCGGCTGCTGGAACAGCTTGATTTTACTGCCTTTTTGCAGCATCCCAAATGGCTGGTTGGGTTTAGCGACATTACGGCTCTGCTCTGCCAGGTGCAGCGGTTGGGAGTGCAGGCCCTGCACGCGGCCATGCCCCGGCAGTTTGGCGGCACCGCCGATACGGAGTCGGTAGAGTCGTTGCGGCAGTGGCTGTTTGGTGAGCCACCCAGCCACTACACAGCACCCGCTCACCCCCTTAACCGACCGGGCCGGGCCGTTGGGCCATTGGCGGGCGGCAACCTAACGCTACTGGTACACACCCTGAGCACCCCCACCGAGGTGGACTGGACGGGACATATTCTATTCATCGAAGACATTACCGAAACGCTTTTCTCTATCGACCGAATGCTGATTCAACTACGCCGGGCCGGGAAGTTAGCAGGACTGGCCGGGCTGGTGGTAGGCCAGTTCACCAACATGACCGACAACAAAACCCTGCCTTTTGGCAAAACACCGTTCGAGATTGTAGCCGAAGCCGTAGCCGACTATTCATTCCCGGTTTGTTATGATTTCCCCATCGGCCATGTACCGCGCAACCTGGCCCTGCCAGTGGGGCATAGGAGCGAATTACTAGTGGCGAGTGAGGGGGTGGAGATAACGTTTAATCATTTATTCAGCAAAGTTCTGGCATAGGCATTGAATGCAACTCAGCCATTCCCACTAGGGTTTAAAAGTCTGATTTTAAGGAGTTTGTGAGGCTTTAAAAATACAATGCACTAATTTTAAGGAATTGAGGTAGCGTATTTAGAAACAGCTATAACAGGTATAGTCTAAATACAATGTTTCAATGTGGGCGACTTCTTAACTTAGCTTCTTCGTTAACCTGCACTTCTTGGCAGGAGGCAATTAGCTGGCTAATTTGGCCAACTGCGCGTATGTAAGAACAATACCCATGAGTTTAGCTTGCTGCTAGTGCAGTACGAAATTGCACAAAAAAACGCCTGATTTATTCAACCGGTTTTGGCAGGGCATACCTCCCTAAATCAATGTACATCAATGGCTCGATAAGCTGCCAGAGCAGCCGCTGCGCCTTCTTTTCCGGGTTTGCTAAGGCCATGTTCCAGCCCCACAAACCCTCGGTAGCCTTTATTATAGAGGTGTTGGAGCACGTTTGGGTAGTTGATTTCGCCCGTGGTGGGTTCTTTGCGGCCCGGTGTGTCGCCAATCTGTACGTACGCAATCTCGTCCCAGGCGTAATCGAGGGTGGCTAACAGGTGGCCCTCCTGAATTTGTACGTGGTAAAAGTCGAACAGCACCTTTACGCTGGGGCGACCAACGGCTTTGGCCAGGGCGTAGGCTTGCGGAATGGTGTGCAGAAACATAGTTGGGTGATCGACTTTGTGGTTCATCGACTCCATGACCATCACAAGCCCGTGGGGTTCGTAGATGTCGGCAATACGCTTGAGCAAGTCAATGGCGTTGGCCATCTGAAAATCCCAGGGCAATTTTGGGTCGGTGGCTCCCAGCACGTTGTGGATAACTTTTGTATTCATGCGTTTGGCAATCTCTACCGAGGCCCGCACATCGGCCAGTACCTGATTGCGCAGGCTGGCATCGCGCCCGGCAAAGGTTACGTCTTTAAAGGTGAGAGTACCCACAAACTGACCAAACTCCATACCCAATTGCTGCACAGCACTACTGATACGTTCCTGCTCGGCAGCGGGTCGGCTTTTGAGCATGGTGTTCTCCCAAGCGCGAAAACCCTGGTCGTGTCCCCAGTTTACCTCATCAACTGGGTCGGTAGGAGCCAGTCCTTTAAAGATGCCAAACTCAGGCGAGAACTTAGTTTTGAACAACTCCGGGCTGGCGGGCATGGCCTGTAACCGGATAGGAGTAGAAAGGCCACCAAGCATGGCAGTGCCGGTAAACAAACTATTTTTGACGAATGAGCGACGTTGCATAAGGGTTAGCGTAAGATAGCCTGATCGGTTTTAGGGTCTTGATCCTGCCCCAGCAGAAACGCCATCAGGTCGGCCATCTCCTGCTTAGAAAGCAACTGATCCAGCCCTTGCGGCATCATGGAGGTATTCTGTAACTCCATCGACGTAATATCGGCCCGCGAAATCCGCACCGACGTGGTTTGCGAAGTACCCAGCACCAGGGCCGTTGGGGTTTGCTCCTGAATAATTCCGGCAAAATTGCCCGTCTTTGTTTTGATCCTATACGTCTCGTACTCGCGCACAAAACTGATGCTGGGGTAAACAATGGCTTCGAGCAGATCATGGGCCGAGCGATCTTTCTGGATAGAGGTTAGATCAGGCCCCAGTCGGCCTCCTTCAGCCCGTACTTTGTGGCAGGTAGCGCAAATGGCTTTGCCGTAGAACAGCGACCGCCCCCGCTCCAGATCGCCCGTCGGAATCAGGGTTTCCATTGCCTGGAGCCGTTGCAGCCGCCCTGCCTGCACCTGCTGGAGTTTAGCCATCAACTCATCTATGGCAGGTTTTACTTCGGCAGGATACCCGGCAAAAATACCGCGCAGGTTGTCTTCAGAAAAACTGTCCAGACTTGATGAACGAGCCAGCGTACTAGCCAGAGCCGTGCCAATGGGAGCCGCATGAGTACCCTTGAATACGGGCACAAGCCGGGGCAGGATAAACGCGTCGGCTTTAGGGAGGTAGTCCTGAGCCATTTTCAGCAATTGAGTATCTAATAAGGTGCCCTGCGCCATCACCGCAGCGGCTTGCTGCCGTAGGGGGGCTTCGGAGCCGGTAGCTAACTGACTGTATAGATAAGCAAACTGCGTGTCGGTAAACTGGGGCTGGGTTTTTAACAGGGCACCCAGCGCACCTATGCGCAGCCCTGCCGACTGTTGCGGGTTGTTGGCTACCTGACTAAGTTGCCCCGCCAGTGCCGTTAAACTCCGCAGACCCACAATGGCCAAAGCGCGGGCCTGCACAGTGGGGTCAGTGGCTTCTGTGAGTTGCTGGCCAATCTGATTCTCCCAGGCAGGGGGTAATTTCTCAGCGGGGAACCGAGCTATTGTCTCCAGCAAAAACAGTTTACGGGCGGGGGCGGCTTTGGGTAGCTGATCCGTAATGAACTGTTGTATAGCCGTATTGCCACTAAACGCCACCAGTAGATCGCTAAGCAGTTGCTCATCGCCGGGAGTGATTGGAGCGCGATCAAAGCGACTTTTTAGAAACGAAAGCATGGCCTCTGCCCAGGCCGGGTGATGCGTGGCTACCCAAAGGGCCGTACGCTGGAGGGATTTATCGGAGCTTTTCAGGCAGGCAGTTAACTGGCTGGCCTGCAACGGCGAGGAGAGCATCTGGTCCAGCGCAATCAGTGCGGCTTCCTGCACCAGGGGCGATGCGTTTTTGAGTGCCTGAATAATGGCCTGAGGCTGGTTTAAGGTAATGAGCGAATAGATAAGGGCATGGCGTACAAACCGGTCACTGGTTTTGCCGGTAGCCGCCAATAGGGCTGGCACTGCCCGTTTGTTGCCCAGTTGGCCCAGGGCGGTAGCGGCCTGCCGACAAGCCGCTGGTTTGCCCTGACCAATCAGGGCTA
>JBBQUC010000469.1:0-3795 GCA_038212815.1 Cytophagales bacterium | reverse complement strand
AATGATTCGGTTGGGGCTTCCTCTTGTTTATCCCTTACTTCTGGCCCAACAGCCGTGCGGCTGTCGGAGACAGTTTAGGCCATTGCAAACTTACTTTCATTGCGCTTCCGCTCGTTCTCGTCCAGATAGACTTTCCGCATCCGAATAGACTTAGGCGTAACTTCCAAATATTCATCTTTCTGGATATATTCCATCGCTTCTTCGAGTGAGAAATTGAGCTTAGGTACAATTTTCACGTTATCGTCGGAGCCGGAAGCCCGCATGTTGGTCAGTTTTTTGGCTGTTTGCAGGTTCACGACAATATCATTCTGGCGGTTATGCTCACCAATTACCTGGCCGGTATAAATCTCTTCGCCCGGGTCGACAAAGAACTGACCCCGGTCCTGGAGTTTGTCAATTGAATACGCTGTTGCCGCGCCGGTAGTCATGGAAATCAGCGAACCATTGATCCGCTCTGGGATTTGACCCCGATACAGCTCATAGCTCTTAAACCGGTGGCTCATCACGGCTTCGCCGAAGGTGGCGGTCAGCACGTTGGAGCGTAGGCCAATCAACCCACGCGATGGGATCTCGAACTCCAAGTGCTGTAGATCGCCTTTTGGCTCCATAATGAGCAGTTCACCTTTACGCTGAGTGGCCAGTTCAATGACCTTACCGGCGGTTTCTTCGGGTACATCCACCACCAGGGTTTCTATCGGCTCCAGCCGCTGTCCGTTTTCATCTTCTTTAAACAGCACCTGCGGCTGACCTACCTGTAGTTCATACCCTTCGCGACGCATGGTTTCAATCAGTACGGAAAGATGTAGAATACCCCGGCCATAAACCATAAACCGGTCTTCGCTGTCGGTGTTCTCCACGCGCAGGGCCAGGTTTTTCTCAATCTCTTTATAGAGCCGCTCGCGCAGGTGACGTGAGGTGACAAATTTACCTTCTTTGCCAAAAAATGGCGAGTTATTGATGGTGAAGAGCATGTTCATCGTCGGCTCATCCACCGAGATGCGGGGCAGGGCTTCGGGGTTATCAACATCGGCCAGCGTATCGCCAATCTCAAAGTCTTCAAGCCCCGTTATGGCACAAATATCGCCACAGGGAGCCTCTGCCACTTTCATTTTGCCTAAGCCTTCAAATGTTTGCAGCTCTTTAATTCTAACTTTCCTGATCGAGCCATCTGCTTTAATCAGGGCCATATTGGCCGCTTCTTTGAACGTGCCCCGCACTACCCGGCCAATGGCAATCCGGCCTACAAACGATGAATAATCGAGCGAGGTGATTTGCAACTGTGGGGTGCCCTCTACAACGGGCGCAGGCGGAATAGTGGCAATAATGGTATCGAGCAGGAAGGTAATATTATCGGTAGGTTTTTGCCAGTCGGCACTCATCCAGCCCTGTTTCGAGGAACCATATACGGTTGGGAAGTCAAGCTGATCTTCGGTAGCACCCAGGTTAAACATCAGGTCGAATACCTGCTCATGCACCTCATCCGGGCGGCAGTTTTCTTTGTCAACCTTATTGATAATCACAATTGGCTTTAAACCAAGTGCCAGGGCTTTGCCCAGTACGAAACGGGTTTGGGGCATGGGGCCTTCAAAGGCATCGACCAGCAGGCAAACGCCATCGGCCATTTTCAGCACCCGCTCTACCTCACCGCCAAAATCGCTGTGGCCGGGGGTATCAATAATGTTAATCTTAACGTCGTTGTAGCGCACCGATACGTTTTTCGACACAATGGTGATGCCGCGTTCGCGTTCTAGGTCGTTGCTGTCGAGAATTAGTTCGCCAAACTCCTGATTTTCCCGGAAGAGTTTCGAGGCATGGATAATCTTATCGACCAGCGTGGTTTTGCCGTGGTCAACGTGGGCAATGATAGCTATATTTCGGATGGATTGCATACGAGTCAATTTCAGCCCGCAAAGGTACGAAATTTTACGCTGGAAAACAGTTTTTTACAAGTGTTAATGTACAGATAATGCAGAATAGGGCATTGAGTCTTTTAAATGTTCAATTTTTACCAGTTCAGTCAATAACCAATCGAAGCTAGCTAATGCAAACTTTCCGTATCTTAGCGATAAACCAACAAACTTTTCACGATGAAACAATTTACGTGCGCGCTCAGCAGCTTGGCTCTGTGCTGTCAATTGACGTTGGTGCAGGCTACACCACCCAAAAAATACACCATCGAGCAGTTTATGAAAACAACGCGGGTTGGTGGCTCCGACCTCTCGCCCGACGAGAAAACGGTGGTATTCACTAGCAATCAGGATGGCATCTTCAACCTCTACGAAGTGCCTTTCAGTGGCGGAACGGCCAAACAGATTACCTTCTCGAAAACTAACGCCATTACCAGTCCGGCTTTTTTGCCCGATGGCCGCTTGCTCTATAGCAGCGATCAGGGCGGCAATGAACTGACCCATATTTACCTGCGCGAAAGAGACGGTACTGTCCGCGACCTAACCCCCGGCGAGAAGGCTAAGTTTGGATTTATGGGGCTTAGCCACGACCGTAAGAACTTCTATTACCAATCGAATGCCCATAATCGGACCGCCTTCGATGTATTCGAGGTGGACATGGCAACACTCAAACCCAAATTGATCTATGAAAATCCAGGCAGCTTTTTACCCGGCGACGTATCGCCCGACCGCCGGTATATTAGTCTTGGAAAGCCAACAACCACAACCAACAGCGATGTATATCTGTACGATACACACACAAAAGAGACCAAACTATTAACTAAACATGAGGGCGAGGTAGCCAATAATGCCCAGGAGTTTACGCCCGATGGTAAGCAGTTGCTCCTGACTACCGATGCCAATAATGAGTTTGCCTACTTACAGGCGTATAATCTGGCAACGGGCAATGTATCCCCGCTCGAGAAAACCGACTGGGATGTTACGGGCGCAACGATGTCGTATAAAGGTCGCTACCGGGTGGTGTATATCAACAGCGATGCCCGCACTCAACTGAAATTGATAGATACGCAAACAGGTGCTGTGAAAACGCCGAATATGCCCAGTGGTGGCGATGTCGTTAGCGTAAATATCGGCGACAGCGAAGACCGGATGTTAGTGTATGTGAACAGTTCCAAAGCACCTACGAATCTGTATTCATACGATTTGAAGACCTTTAAAATCACCCCACTTACTCAATCACTGAACCCGGAAATCGCCCCTGCCGATCTGGTAGAAGGCGAGGTAATTCGGTATAAATCATTCGATGGTATGGAGATACCTGCCTTGCTCTACAAACCATTGGGCATTGCTGCGGGCGAGAAAAGACCAGCTATGCTCTATATTCACGGCGGCCCTGGTGGGCAAACCCGGTTAAGTTACTCGGCCCAGATTCAGTATCTGGTAAACAGCGGCTACGTGATTCTAGCGGTCAACAACCGGGGTAGTTCGGGCTATGGCAAAACGTTTTATGCCGCCGATGATTTGAAACACGGCGATGCCGACCTGAAAGACTGCGTTGAATCGAAGAAGTTTCTGGCAGCAACCAGCTACGTCGACCCAACCAAGATCGGTATTATGGGCGGTTCGTACGGTGGTTATATGACCCTGGCGGGACTGACCTTTACGCCCGATGAATTTGCCGTAGGCGTCGATATTTTCGGGGTGGCCAACTGGCTTCGTACGCTGAACAGCATGCCCGAATGGTGGGGCCCGCAACGCGAGGCCATGTTTAAAGAAATCGGCCATCCTAAAACGGATTCGGTCGCGCTCTACAACAAGTCGCCATTGTTTCATACTGAGCGTATCAAAAAGCCGTTGCTGGTCATTCAGGGAGCCAATGACCCACGGG
>JBBQUC010000468.1:0-3828 GCA_038212815.1 Cytophagales bacterium | reverse complement strand
GAAAATCGACGGTATAACGCAAATCGCCATCATCGAGGTTGCTTAAATTCGGGGCTTCGTTAAATATAGCCGAAGGGGGGAGCCCACCACCAATCAGAAACACGTTGTTGGCCGTACCGTGGTCGGTGCCGTTACTGGCGTTCTGCTTTACCCGCCGACCAAACTCCGAGAAGGTCATCAGCAGCACATCGTTGGAACGACCCGCCCGTTTCAAATCGCCCATAAACGCGCTTACCGCTTCGGCGTATTGCCGCAACAGCCGCTCCTGCTGATTAGCCTGGTTGATGTGCGTATCGAACCCGCCAATACTTACGTAATAGACGCTGGTAGCCACCCCCGACTGAATGAGGCCCGATACCGTTTTGAGCCGATTGCCCAACTCCGAGGCCGGATAGCTGGCGAGGGAAGCCACCACCCGTGCTTTGTCATACACATACTCCGCCGATGATACTGTTTCGGCCAGGGTTTTGTAGAGATACGACACATTGGCATGCCCCTCGGCGGGTTGAGTATGGGCTATCTGCTCCACAAACCCAGTACGGGTTTGGTTATACAGCCTTTTGGGATCGAGCACAGCCAGGCCATTTACTCCACTGCCCTTCATAGCCAGACTGAGCGTATCATCCACCTCGATGGCGCGGTAGGGGCTGCATGGCCCACCGGCACAGGCGGCATCCAGGTAGCGACCTACCCAGCCCGTGGGCAGATACTGATCAGACCGGCTGGCGGTTTGCCAGATGTCCATCGAGCGGAAGTGCGAACGGTCGGGGTTGGGGTAGCCCACATTGTTGATGATGGTCATCAGGCCATTGTTGTAAAGCGGACGCAGCGAGTCGAGGGCGGGGTTCAGCCCTAGCTCATCGGTTAGTTTCAGCACCTGATCGGGCTGGATGGCCAGGGTAGGCCGCTCGCGGTAGTAAATATCGTTCCGGTACGGCACCACCGTATTCAACCCGTCGTTGCCGCCCGATAGCTGCACAATCACCAGAATTTTATCGGTGCGGAGCGGCTGCCCCAGCCCCCGCGCTTCGTAGGCCTTCAAAAAGTTCGGAATCAGCATCGTACCTGCCGTAGCCAAAGCCGATTGCTGGAGGAAGTCTCTGCGGTTCATAATTTAAACGAGTTGATACTCTGGCAAGCTCATGATTGCCGTGGTTATGGTTTTAATTTTTTCAGGTTTGGGCTGATCGCTTTTCAGCAGTTTCTGCACCAGAATACGCTGCTGACTGGTGAGGGGCCAGGGCAGCAGGTAAGCAGCCAGGGTATCGGGCAGGTCAGCGTCGGCAATATCGGTAAAAGTAGCCGTAAAATCAGCCCAGTTCACCGTGGTGTTGAATTGATTACTCCCTTTGCGGGCCAGCACCTCGGCATTCACATCGCCCTCATCTTTTGGGCGCACGGGCACGTCGGCGGCTTTCAGCACGTAGTTGGGCAAATTCATCCGAAACAGCAGACTCGACGAGTCGATCCAACTTTTGCCACCAGGCCAGCCCGCCACATTGGGCGGGTAAAACAGGATTTGGCCCAGGGTACGCTGGACAAAAATTTGAGGCTGTGGCTGTGTAAAGGTTACGCCCAGTTGCAGCCGCATGCCCGCCAGCAACTCGACCGGCGATTTAATGTGGGTACCCACATTGACGGGGTCATAAAACCAGTCGGCGCGAAAAATCGTCTCCATCAGGTCGGCAATATCGTAGCCTGAGCGGTAAAACTGCTCGCTGAGGGCCCCGATGTGGGCGGGGTTTTCGGTTTCGTTCACAAAATAGCGGTAGAGCTTAGCCGTAATGAACTGGGCGGTTTCTTTCCGGGCCAGCAGCATGGCAATCACGTCTTCACCCTTAAAGGCCCCCGTTTTCCCAAAAATCGTTTTGTCGCCCTCGTCGTGCAGGGAAGGTCGAAACTGAAACTGACCCGTGGGCGTAAATCCCCAGCCGGTAAAGGCGCGGGCGGCTTCTTTAATGTCGTGTTCGGTGTAGTGGCTAACCTGACCCGCACCAGCGTGATTTTTGCCCAGGGTGAAGAGTTCCATCACCTCACGGGCGAAGTTCTCATTCGGGGCATTTTTGCGGTTCTGCTGGTTGTTTAGAAACTGGAGCATGGCCGGTTCTTTCGATACGGCCAGGAGCAACTCCTTAAAATTACCCAGCGCGTGCTGCCGGATGGTGTTGGCATATTGCTGGGTCAGCAGTGGATTTTGGCCCAGCGTACGGCAGGCAAAATGCCCATGCCAGAAAAGGGCCATTTTCTCACGAAGGGCATTGTGGCCTGTTGCCATGCGGTCGAGCCACTGCACGTTGAGATCACGCACGAGTTCAGCATTTTCCCGAATCCGCCCTTTCAGGGTTTCTTTATCGAGCATTCCAGCCCGGAACATTCCTTTCAGCGTGCGTTTAGCGATAAAATCAGTGGCTTCGACCACCTGTAGGGGCATAAACGGCAGGTTATCGGTAATCAGCATCAGCGACCGGATGGTTTTTCGGAGCGGGTGCCGGGCGGCCTCGTGGAGGGTAGCTGGCGTGGCCCCAAACCCTGCCCGCCCAAACAGGTGACGCAGTTGGCCTATTTTGGTTAGATTTTCCATAAGGTTGATAAAACTATGCCGGTTTGATCCCATCAGGGCGACTTCGTTTAACCAGGATACCGAAAAGTTGTCGATTGCCTACAACAACAGCCTGTTTTTTGGCGTACCGACCTCTGATACTGCCTATTTTTTTACGCGAAACCAGCAACGGGTATTACTTTCGACCTGCCCGCCGTATATTCGTCAATTGGCCTGAAAGGGGCCTTATCAGCTCGTTATGCTCCATCGTTTCTGGCTCCTGGTCGGCCTGTTTTTTCTGACGGCAACGGCCCTCCTGGGCCAGCCATTACCGCACTATTCGGCCCGGCAGCGGGCCACCCTCGACCAGCTTCGGCAGGAGGTGGTTCAGTACCAAACGGTTGCCTACCGGCGGGCCGTAGCTCTGGCGCAGCAACTGGGGCAACCGCTCGAAACTGTCCGTAAAAATGGGCAGTTTGTGCGGGTTCGGGGCGTAGATGAACGGGGTAATCTGCTCTACGATGCGACCAACAGTGCCACCAAAGCGGCCAACACGACCCGCACCTCATCCCTGTATGCAGGCGGTAGCCTGGGACTGAACCTGTCGGGCAGCAGCGCATCGGTGCTGAACCGGATTGGCATCTGGGATGGCGGTAAAGTGCTGAATACCCACGTTGAGATGGCCGACCGGGTTACGCTCATGGACGGGGCCAGTACCCTGAGTGAACACGCCACCCATGTATCGGGCATTATGCTCTCGACAGGGATTAACCTCCTGGTACGAGGCATGGCCTTTGGCGGTAAACTAAAAGCATGGGATTATAACAACGACGATGCCGAGATGAGTGCTGCCGCGCCAGACCTGCTCCTCTCAAACCACTCGTATGGAGCGCAGGCCGGGTGGGATTTTAACGGCGATTTTGGCACGGCCGGGCGGTGGGAGTGGTACGGCGATACCACTATCAACGCCCGTGAAGAGTATAAATTTGGTCTCTATAACGCCGATGCCCAAAGCTGGGATCGGATTGCCTATCAGGCTCCATACTACCTGATTGTCAAATCGGCAGGGAATAACCACGGTGATAATGGGCCTGCTGCCGATCAGTCGTACTACCTCATTACCCACCGAAAAAACAGCACAGCCCCCCGCGCCGACCAGAACGGCTACGACCAGATCAGTACCTACGGCACCTGCAAAAACATTCTGACGGTGGGGGCTATCAGCAACATATCGAACGGGTACAACCAGCCCTCCGACGTACATCTGGCCGATTTTAGCAGTTGGGGCC
>JBBQUC010000467.1:0-3855 GCA_038212815.1 Cytophagales bacterium | reverse complement strand
CCAAACAATAAAGGATACCTATGAGAGCCGAACTTATCGCCCGATTTTCGTTCAGATTGAAGCGCATCACCCCTATAATCTATTGCTATTCCGCGAAGCTATCAAAGCGGGTCTGTCGTATGGTGAAACGGTTTTCGGGGCGTATCCCGCGCCTGCTGTCTGGCTGCGCGAAGTCCCACTTTTGGCTAATCTCCCCACCAGACCAGGGCAGATTAGCCTCTCAGAACCCTACGGCTGGACGGCCAACAGCCAGCTTACAGGCGATGTTCCCTACATTTATTTCGTGGGGGTTCGGGAAACACTCAAACAGTGGTTGTTCGATAAGTTACCCGACAGTAATCAATCGGGTTTGTTACGGGATGGGCTACCGGAGTATCTGGCTCAGCAGGCTACGCGTCAACGCTATGGTGTCTCTTATTTGATTACCCAAATAGCCCGCACCACAACCGCCTATCGCATGGGTGAGCAACAGGCCACGCGCCCTGAACCCGCCATGTTGCACACCAATGAACCCTACATTTGCCGCGACAGGGCCGCCCTCATGCTCGCCTGCATTGGGCAGGTTTGGGGCGATACGAACCTGATTCACTGCATTGGTCAATTTTACCGGCAGGCTACCCGCCCCACCAAACACGCCGTAACAGCCACTGATTTTGCCCGCTATCTTAGCCAGTCACTGCCCGACACCCTGCATTACCTGGCCGATTATCTGCACCAACGCCAGCAATTCAGCTTCGCCATTGGCTCCACTGGCCGCTTGCCCGATAGTTTCGTGGTGGGTATCGATGCCGAAAAATGGCTGAATACAGGTATCGGCCCACAAACTCCACCCGTGTTGATAGCTAATGGATTTGGCACTTACAACGAACAAGGCGGCACCCACCGCCGACTTCGGCTGGCTGATTACGTGCCGATAGTGCTACTCGATGCCAACGGCGCAGTCTGCTACCAAACGCGGGTGCTGCTCGGTGCTGGTCAGCAAACCATCCGGCTACCGTTGATCCCGCAAGCGGTGGAGGTGCAGCTTGATCCGCTCGGTTGCTGGCCCGAAACCAATCGGTTCGATAACCGCAAGAGATTCGATAACCCCAAGAGACTGCCTCCTGCCACAACAGAACCAACCTTATGAGGTTTTTAGAAACGGTATAGGGTTAAACTCCGTACCTTTGCCTCATGGCTCAGTCGGTACAGCAAATGGGGGCGTTGGTTCGGAAAGAGTTTTTGCTCGAATGGCGGCAGCGGTATGCCCTCAATGGCATGTTGCTGTACATTGTGGGGGCAGTGTTTGTGTGCTACCTAAGCTTCAACACCCGGCGGAATCAACTCGCCCCACTGGTCTGGAATACCCTTTTCTGGATCATCCAGCTTTTCACGGCCATCAACGCCATTGCCAAAAGTTTTGTGCAGGAGCGGGCCGGTCGACTCTTGTATTACTACATGCTGGTTAGTCCGCAGCAGATCATCCTGTCGAAAATTCTCTATAACACCGTGCTGATGCTGACCCTGGCCCTGCTGGGGTTTGGCGTGTATAGCCTGGTGATGGGAAACCCGGTAGCCGATATGGGTCTGTACCTGCTCTGCCTGCTGCTGGGCGCAGTGGGATTCGCCGTGTCGCTTACCTTAATTTCGGCCATTGCCGCCAAAGCTGACAACCCCGCCACCCTCATGGCGGTGCTGAGTTTTCCGGTGGTGCTGCCGCTGCTGCTGCTGCTGCTGAAAGTATCGAAAAATGCCATCGACCGCCTTGACCGCAGCGTGAGTCTGGATGCGCTAACGACCATACTGGCCATCGACGTGATTGTGCTGGCCCTGTCTTATCTGTTATTTCCCTTTTTATGGCGTTCATGATGAAACAAAACTGGTGGAAAGCCCTCGGCGTGGGTATTTTAGTCTATGTTATTTTTCAGGGCCTACTCGGCACCGTACCCCGGCAGCCCATTCTAAACGAGAGCATTCGGAATGTGTATTTTCATGTACCGCTTTGGTTTGCCATGATTATTCTGCTCTTCACGTCCATGATTTTCTCCATCAAGTACCTTCGTAATGGTCGGCCCGACGATGATCTTGTTGCCGTAGAGTTTGCCAATACGGCCATTCTATTCGGGGTGCTGGGGTGCGCTACGGGGGCTATCTGGGCCAACTTTACCTGGGGAGAACCCTGGCCGAACGATCCCAAACTGAACGCCGTGGCCGTGAGTATGCTCCTGTATTTTGCATACCTGATTCTACGCGGCTCGTTCGATGATGAGCAGCGACGCGCCCGCATCTCGGCGGTGTATAACATTGTGGCCTTTGCCGTTTTTATCCCGCTAGTGGCCATTCTGCCCCGCCTGACCGACTCGCTACACCCCGGCAATGGCGGTAACCCTGCGTTTGGAAAATACGACATGAACAATGCCATGCGGCTGGTGCTGTATCCCGCCGTAATTGGCCTGACCCTGCTGGGAGTCTGGGTTACTCAATTAAGGGTGCGGTTACGGCGATTGAGGACACTACTAGAGGAATGATTCGTTGTTGTTTTACGTTTTTAACAAAGCATAAGCACTGAAAACTACTTTTATGTCATTAACTGCATTGTTGCTCGAAGGCGTAGAAATGGCCGACCAACTCCGGGCTGATGGTAAAATCTGGGTAGTAGTAGCCGTTATTGCCACCGTATTTATGGGTATTGTTCTGTATCTCGTTCGGCTCGACCGCCAGATTAGCCAGTTGGAAAAAGACCTATCACAGAAGAAATCAGTGACGATCAACTCATGAAAAAATCACACATTATCGGCATTATTGCTATTGCCGTGGCCATTGGCATTATTGTAGGCACCGCAGGCGATGCCAGTTCATACGTTACCTTTCGTAAAGCCGCCGATATGGCCAAAAACGGCAATACCGAGCAGATTCACGTGGTGGGGAAAGTACCCAAAGATGCGAAAGGGCACATGCAGGGCCTGGTCTATCAACCCCAAATTGACCCCAACCGATTTGAGTTTACCCTAATCGACACCGACAACCGGGTGCAGAAATGCGTCTATAACAGCCCCAAACCGCAGGATTTTGGAGCTGCCGAGCAGGTGGTGGTGGTGGGTGCCATGACGGGAGACCACTTTCAGGCCGATAAAATTTTGCTTAAATGCCCCTCCAAATATCAGGACGGTAAATTGGAGGTGACAGAACACCAAGCCCAGCGTGGCCCGGCCATTCGTGGCCCGGCCAAAACTGCCAAATTATGAGTGTTTTAGCGATGGAGAAGGCGATAGACTAATCAAGTAAGTATGATACACAACACAATCGGCAATATTGGGCATTTGTGCGTTATTCTGAGTTTTGTAACGGCTTTGGTGGCAACGCTGGCGTACCTGAAAACAGCCCTCAGCACCGACCTGACTGAGCAGGCCGACTGGCGCAGGCTGGCACGGGGGGCGTTTTACCTGCACGGAGCCACCGTTATAGGGGTGGTTATTTGCCTCTACAGCATCATTTACAATCATTATTTCGAGTACCAATACGCCTGGAGTCACTCGTCGCTGGCATTGCCGGTGCAATACGTCATCTCCTGCTTCTGGGAAGGGCAGGAAGGCTCCTTTCTGCTTTGGCTGTTCTGGAACGCCGTACTGGGGGTTATTCTGACCCGCAGTGGTGGCCTAAAATGGGAAGCTCCGGTGCTGACTGTTTTCGCGCTGGTGCAGGCGTTTCTGGCCTCCATGATTCTGGGGGTAGTGCTGGGCGATGTCAAGATCGGCTCCTCGCCGTTTCTGCTTCTGAAAGAGGCCATGCCCGATGCGCCAGTCTTTACCCTTAAGCCTAATTTTGTGCCTGAAGATGGTAAAGGACTAAATCCCCTGCTTCAAAACTACTGGATGG
>JBBQUC010000466.1:0-3864 GCA_038212815.1 Cytophagales bacterium | reverse complement strand
GGGCTTCGGCCAGAATCAGGTACGTCTCCGCTAACCGGAACACCAGGTAATCGCGGCTACCCAGGGTGTAGGTACGGTCGGGGCGCAGGGGGTCGAAGAATTTCTGGAGAGTTGGAAACAAGGCCTCCGTATAAGCACTTGGCACCAGTATCTGATACGGCTTCTTCGCCCGGTCAGCTAGTGGTATTTCGTAGCCTGGGATGAAAATAGCCGTATCCCCTGCTTTAAAGGTCACTTTCGCCTTCGACTGATCGAATGATGTATTGAAGGTACCAGGGCTATTGCTCAGCCAGGTATCCTTAAACGTTTTCTTATAGCGGGAATCATTCACGCGCTCGGCGAACACGGTTTCCACGACATACTTCGTTGGACGCAACCGCTTAAAGGGCCGCCCGTTGGCAATGTCGCGTACCATACCAGGCTGCACATCATACTGCATCCCAAAAAACAGGTGCAGGTTATTTCCACCTGTGTTCCCATCGCCGTTGGAAACCGGGGGCGAGGCTGCATTGGTAAGCGGGTCGGAGGTGTATTGCACGGCAAAAATAACCTCATCGTTAATCTCACCCGCCCCCTGAAGAAACACACTGGCAAAGTCGGGCAGGAGTTTAAATCCATAGTTACTAATCACGTTCTGGGCCAGCGTAGCGGCTTTGGCGTAATCGTCGGTACCTTTCGAGGCCGAGGAAGCCCGGGTTAGATACACCCGAGCCAGCAGGTGTTCGGCAGCAGCTTTGGTAGCCCGGCCATAGTCTGCTGCCCGAATTTTCGGGTCAAGGTCAGGAATAGCCGACTCCAGGTCGGCAATAATGGCCTTATACATATCAGCTTCGGAAGCACGGGCGGTTTTTTTGGTAGGGGCCAGTGTCTCGGTCAGGCGGAGGTCCACTCCACCCCACTGCTGGGTAAGCAGGTAATAATAATGCGCCCGTAAAAACTTCATCTCGGCCACGCGCAGTTTTTTAACGGCATCGCTAATCCCCGTGGCGGTGGGTGCCCGCTCGATAACGGCGTTGCAGGTGTTGATACCCCGGTAGAGTTCATCCCAGATATTGGCCAGAAAATCGACAAAGCTGTTCAACTGGGTGTCGTAAAAGTGAAACCCTTTGTAGCCGCCATCAGCTCCGGTGGCGTAGAGGTCGGTTCCGTACTCACTTATGGTTAGCCCCTGCTGCGTACCATAGTAGGCCCGCAGGGGAGCGTAGGCTGCCTTGGCAGCATCTTCAAATCCCTTGGGAGTATTGATATACGCGTTCCCGATACTGGAAATGACCTGTTCGTTCAGAACATCCTTACACGACTGGCCAACGAGTAGCAGAGCCGCAATGCTCAGTACCCGAACTGTTTGAGTGATTAGTTTTGATTTCATTGGTTCTATCTTTTTAGAATGAGCAGTAGCGAATGCGTTGTACACGGGCCATTGTTCATCATCTATTCGTCTAAAATTTAACATTTAACCCAAACGTAGCCACCCGCGTAGCTGGCGTAAACCCGCTATTCACTGTACCATTGGGGGTTTCAGGATCGACACCATTGTATTTTGTGCGATACGACGAGAAGATAAAGGGCTGCTGAATGCTGGTGAACAGCCGCAACGACTGAATCCCTAACCGCTGGGTCAGGCTCGATGGGAACGTATAACCGAAGTTGATGTTCCGCACCTTCACGAATGATCCGTCGAAGTAAATGATCGCCGTATTATACACGGGGTTCTCCTGGTTCGACTTCGGTTGTGGAAACTCGTTCGTTGGGTTGTTGGGTGTCCAGTAATCCACTTTGATCTGCTGATAGCGACCAGCCAGGGCGTTATTGTTCTGGTGGAACCCACTCAGGATGGTCTGGCCAATCCGGGCATAGATGAAGAATGATAGGTCGAACCCTTTGAAGTTAAACCGATTGGTAATCCCCCCGCTCCAGGTTGGAATGTCGGAGCCGATAATGACGCGGTCATCTGCCGTAATTTTACCATCGCCATTCCTGTCCAGCACTTTAATCTGACCAACGCTACTCTGGAACGATTTAGCTGCATCGGCCTCATTAGTTTGCCAGATACCTACTTTCCGGTAATCATAAAAAGCCGTTAGCGGCTGGCCAATGAACCACTTATTCCCCACATCGTCGATGGCTCCGTTGTAGAGCGAAAGAATCGCTTCGTTGTTTTTGGTAAAGGTGATGTCCGTACTCCACTTAAACCCGCTGCGGCTATTCACATTCACAGTCGATAAGCTCAGTTCGACCCCCCGGTTGCGAGTCTCCCCAATGTTGCGGGTCACGGCACTAAATCCGGTCGAGGTAGGCAACTGGTCAGACAGTAGGAGGTCGGTGGTATTCGTTTGGTACAGTTCGAGCGAGCCAGCCACCCGACCCCGCCACAGGCTGAAATCGAGACCAATGTTTGAGGAGGTGGAAGTTTCCCACTTCAGGTCGGCGTTACCAATGGTGCTGGGCCGATAGCCATAGGCTGGGTTATTCCCCCAGGCGTACACCGTGCGGCTCAACAAACCCTGCGTCTGATACGGCGAAACCCCCTGGTTACCTACCGAAGCCCGGCTCAGGCGCAATTTCAACTGGTCGATCCAAGATACACTTTTTAGGAATGGCTCATTGCTGATGTTCCAGGCCAGTGCAATGCCGGGGAACGTACCATATTTTGTATTCTCTCCAAACCGGCTCGACCCATCCCGACGGGCGGTCAATGTAACGAGGTATTTGTCTTTGTAATCGTAGTTCACGCGGGCCATGTAGGAGTTAATCGTCCACTGAATGAGGTTACTGCCTACCCCCTGTACCGAACTGGCGTTACCTACGTTGAAGTATTGCTGCGTTTCGGCCGGTACGCCCAGTACCGAGATCGTGCTGGTCTCAAAGTTATCGCGCTGGATAGACTGGAGAGCCGTAACGTTTAGGTTATGCACCCCACCGAAGGTTTTGGTATAGGTCAGAATGTTCTCCAGGGTGTAGTTAAACCCAAACTGGCTGCTGGTCGATGCTGTTGGATCACCCCCTTTCCGGTCGTTGGTCTGCGCACCGGTAAACCGGCCATCGCGCCGTACGGTAAAGTCGGGGCCAAAGTTGACCCGGTATTTCAGGCCATCGAGAATGTTAGCCTCCGCGTAAATGCTGTTAAAAATCCGGTACTTCTTCTGCTCGTCCACCTGCGCACCCGGCACAATTTCGGCCAGAGGGTTGGTCAATAGAGCATCATTGGTCGGCGCGAAAATAAGGTTGCCATTATCGTCGTAGGGCCGCCCCAGCGGATTTTGCGAGAGTGTAAACCCATAGGGATTCAGGTTGGCTCCGTTACGAAGGCTGTACATCAGGTACGATGACAGGCCCACCCGGAAGGTTTTATTAATTTGATGGTCGATGTTAGCCCGCAGGGTGTAGCGGGTGTAATCCAGTCCTGCGGAAATGCCTTTGTCCTGAAAATACCCACCCGATATATAAAACTGCGTTTTCTCATTGCCGCCCTGAATTCCAATGGAGTGGTTTTGTTGGAAACCCTGTTTTAGAATTAGCGACTGATAGTCGTTATTGCGGTTGGCGGCAATACCGGCGGCCACGGCTGGGTCACCACCCAATACCGCTACTTTCGAGTCGGCAAAGGCATCGACTACCCCCGTTGGCACCGGATTCCCACTGGCATCTTTATAGTTACCCGTAGCGCGGTACGATTCCCGGACGAAATCGGCGAATTCAGGGCCGCTAAACAACTTGATCTTGTCTAAAGGGTCTGTTATGCCAATGTAGTTATCGTAGCTAATGGTGGTTTTGTTGTTATTATTCCCCCGCTTTGTCGAAATAAGCACAACCCCATTGGCACCCCGTGCGCCATAAATAGCCGTGGCGGTGGCATCTTTCAGG
>JBBQUC010000465.1:0-3867 GCA_038212815.1 Cytophagales bacterium | reverse complement strand
TGCTGTGCTAGCCCGTGTGGCTGCGCGGTCCAGTGAATTGAACTACGACCGGATTGGGGTAGCCACGGCTGCCGAAGCCGATGATTTAAAGGATATTGTGGGTATTGGGCCGTTTCTGGAGCGCAAACTCCACGCCATTGGCATCTACACCTTCCGCCAGATTGCCAACTTTACGAAAGAGGATATTGACCGGGTCAACGACATTATCGAGTTTTTCCCGGGCCGGATCGAGCGCGATAACTGGGTGGGGCAGTCGAAAGAATTTTACGACCGCAAGTACAAAGCCTGATAACGCCGGATGTATCTACCAGCGCACCTGTCCGGTACCCGTAACGACCCATTTTTCGGTCACTAATTTTTCGAGGGCGAAGGGGCCACGAGCGTGCAGTTTCTGGGTCGAGATGCCAATCTCGGCCCCCAGTCCAAACATGGCTCCGTCGGTAAAGCGCGTGGAGGCATTGGCATACACGGCAGCCGCATCGACTTCGCTCAGAAACTGGTCGATCAAAGCCGGGTTCTGCGAAACAATGGCTTCGGAGTGGCGCGATGAATAGGTTTGAATATGTGACAGGGCTTCATCGAGTCCTGTCACTGTTTTTATAGCGCATTTGTAATCCAAAAACTCACGCCCAAAATCGGCAGGTTCGGCGTGATGGAGTAGAGGATAGTTTGTCCGTTCAAGTATAGTAAAGGCCAATTCATCGGCGAAGATGCTCACATTCCACTCCATAAACCCAGCAGTAAGCAGGGGTAAAAACTCCGCAGCTATTCTTTCATCGACCAATACGCAATCGAGGGCATTGCAGACCGACGGGCGCGATACTTTGGCATTGATCACAATGGCGGCTGCCTTGGCTAAATCGGCGGTTTGCTCAACATACGTGTGGCAGACCCCCGCCCCGGTTTCGATAGTCGGGATAAGCGAATGCTGCCGTACATACTGGATCAGACTGTCGGAGCCGCGCGGAATAATGATGTCCACGTATCGGGTCGCAGTGAGCAACTCATTCACCACAGCCCGGTCTGGTGGCAGCAGCGTAACGGCTGATTTGGGTACCCCAAACTCGGTTAATACTCCCTGAATCAACCCAACCAGCAGGCGGTTGGAGTGGTCGGCTTCTTTACCGCCTTTCAACACACAGGCATTCCCCGAACGCAGGCACAACGAGGCCACGTCGATGGTAACATTGGGGCGGGCTTCGTAAATTACCCCCACCACGCCGAGAGGAACCGCCCATTTCTGAAGGTGTAGCCCCGGCTCAATCTCGCGCACCAGCACCACCTGACCCGATGGGTTAGGGAGCAGAGCAACGGCACGCAAACCCGTGGCTAAATCGGCCACGCGGGCTGCGGTTAGTTTCAGCCGGTCATATTTAGGGTCGCTACCCAGCATCTGATCCAGGTCTTTCTGGTTTTCTGCCAGCACCAGCGAAACATTTTCCGCCAGCACGTCGGCGAGTCGGTTGAGCAGGGCCGACTTTTGCGCGTCGCTCAATCGGCGAACGGCGGCAGCGGCCTGCTGAGCGGCCTGAAGGAGCGGAGTTATTGGGGTCATCATCTCATAAAATAACAATATCATTGGCGTTCGCTACCTCAACGTTTTGGCGGCTGGTAAGTTCACCAAACGCAATGGACGACAGCCGTGCCCGCGCCACGGCAATGACCCGTTGGTGTTCATCGATGAGTTCAATCACTTCGCCCTGGGCAAACTCACCCAGCACAGCAGTAACGCCAACTGCCAGCAGGCTAGACCGGCGTTGCAGGGCAGCAGCAGCTCCGGCATCGACCTGCACCTGCCCGCTTACCAGCGAGCCTGACCCTAGCCAGCGGTTGCGGGCCGACAGCGTGATGGGTTGCGGATCGAATAGGGTGCCGGTTTCCCCCTGCAAGGCATGGCTAATACTATCGCGCTCGGCTAACCCGAAGATAACCACCTTTATACCCATGCGCGTAGCTAGCTTGGCAAACGTAAGCTTCGAGGCCATACCGCCCAGTCCCAGCGCCGACTTGTCCGTACGTACCACCCCAAAAATGGCTTCGGTTAATTGAGGCACCTGCCGAATAACCTGCCCGTTGGCATCGAGCAGCCCACCAACGGAGGTGCAAAGCATGAGTACCTCAGCGCCAAAGCCAACAGCAATGAGTGTAGCCAACTCGTCATTATCCGAGAATTTAAGCTCTCGGCTACTGACGACATCGTTTTCATTGGCAATGGGAATGATCCCGTTGGCCCAAAGCTCATCGTAGGTTTGTTTTAGTTGCAGAAACTGGTCACGGTCGGCAAAATGGTGTCGTTCGCAGAGGCTCTGGGCAATGGTGATGCCATATACACTAAAAAACCGGCTATATACATTGAGCAATAATAAGTTACCTACTGCAGCGGCCGCCTTCCGCTGGCTAATCTCCCCTCGATAATCACGGATATGCGTCCGCCCGGCACCTACTGCCCCCGATGAAACCATCACCACGCGGTAGCGGGTTTGTAGAGCAGCTACCTGCCGGGCAATGTCCACCAGCACGGGTTCGTTCAACTCGCCGGTGGGTTTGGTAATGGAGGCCGTGCCAAATTTTAGCACGAGAACGGGCTTACTCATAAGCCGCAAAGATACGCAGAACCTACTGCCATGCCGGTAGCAAGTCCACCGAAATCACTAATTGCCCCCTAAATCAATACCCTCCTGAAAACTTCCGAAACCCCCATTCTATACCTGCCAGGAGCAGCAGGATGAAAAATAGACAACGGCGGTTGATGAGTTCATTCATTTCTTCGGTGCTGGTCAGGCGGTCGGGGGTTTTGCGGGTGCTGAGGGTTTTTACCAGCGCGTCGACCGTGCCAGCCTGATAAAACTGCCCCCCCGTTTGGGCCGATAGTTGCCGCAGCAGGGCATGGTCGGCGGTGGTGTTGATGGCTTCTAACTGCAAATCGCGGATGATGAACTGCCCCGCCGAGGTTTCGGGTTTGTTGTTCAGGCTGGTGGTGGCCTTGAACCGGTATACCCCTTCGGGCAGGCGGCTAATATCGAATCGGCTGCTGTTAGCCGTAGGGGTATAATTATAGGTTCGGGTCAGCCCTTTTTCATCGGCCAGTTCCAGCCGGATGGGACGGTCATAGACCCGCTCGTAAATATTGTTATAGAGTTCGGTCTCAAAGGTCACCGTCTCGCCTGCCAAAAACTCATCCCGAATGGGATAAACCCGCAGTTTACGCCGGTCTTCTTTCACCGAGATAAGCTGGATCACTTTCTGAAGCAATTCATCGACCACGTCCTGTTTGTCGGTCAGGGCGTATTCTTCCAGTCGCCACTGCCACAGCCCCTCTCCCGCCAGCACCGCAGCCTTGCGAGGGCCGGTAATGTTGAGATCCAGCAGGGGCTTGGTCGTGCGTACCGATCCTACCTGTTGCCAAACCACCACCTCAGATCCTAGCACCAGTTTGTACTCGCCATAAGGCACTAGCAGGGGCGGCAGTTTGTCGAGCAGTTCCAGCCGGATAGGGTCGAGGTTTAGTTGCTTAAAGTCAGGGTTGAACCGGGGAGTAGCCTTATCCGTTTGGCCGCTGGTTGCCAGAATACTCATAACGGGGTTTAGCGCGTTGAGCGATGCCGACGAGGTTTGACTACCGAGCACAAACAGAGCGGGGGTATTTTTGGCCAGCAGTTTTATCACCTGCGAGTTGCCCAGCCCGGCATTGTCGGGCAGTTGGTGCAGAATCACCAGGTCGTACGTTTTATCGGGAATGGTAGCCGTGGAGCTACCCGGCTCCGCGCCGGTCAGAATTCGGACATCCACCTCGTAGTTCTGGTTTTTTTCGAGAATAGTACGCAATGCTCTTATATCGGGGTGGGGGGTAAGGGCCAGCAGCAGAAT
>JBBQUC010000464.1:0-3868 GCA_038212815.1 Cytophagales bacterium | reverse complement strand
TACAGTTGGGGAGAGTTTTGCCATCAATGTAGGGGAATAGCCTATCTATACGTAAACGGATAGACTAAGGTTGTTATCATCTCATAAAAAAAGCAAGTCACCTGTTAGATGACCTGCCTCCAAAAAGTAACGGTACAGACTGGTTTTATAAGCAAATAGTTGCACTACCGCTTAAAAGTGCCAAATATATGATCCCAAAAAGGCGATGAAACTCCATAATTGCTTTCGGGCGATTTATAGTGGTGAACGCTGTGGTTAATCCAGAGTTGCTTAAACCTATTTTTGGGGGGTGTATAGGCATGCACAATAAAATGCACAGCCAGATACCCAGAATAGCCCACTAAAAAACCTGGGTAAAAAGCATAGGCAGCTTCGCCTATGAGCATAAAAAATAACCCAAAAAATCCACCCGCCACAAAAATTGCCAGGAGGGGAGGCATGGCCAGCCGGGTTTTATCTTTAGGGAACTCGTGGTGTATCCCGTGAAAGGTATATTGTATTTTAGCCCGCCGGGGTGTGGTTGGCTCTAAATGATATAAATAGCGGTGGAGGATATACTCGAATAGAGTAAATCCAAACAAACCCACAACAAACAGGGTACCAATGGTGCCTGCTGAAAAGTTCGTATGCGTAAAGGCGTACCAGCCCAGAAAAACCGAAAGCACCAGCCACATGGTAATGGGCACCATAATGTGCGTTCTGGAGAGAGCTTCCAGAACCGGATTGTCGAATAAAGGTTTTGTGCCGGTATTTTTAGGTCGGGCATGAATGGCTTTATAGGTTTCTACATCCATTTTGTTTGCTATGTTGAGATGACAAAAATAAGAGAATTAGCTTTTCCCAAGAACTACCTGATCCTGTAATTTTTGGGTAACAGCCTCCAGGCTGGCTTTCGGGAGCTTGGGTTTTATAATTAACCGCAACGACTGATCGTAGGTAAAGTAGCCCCACATCCAGTTCAGAAAAATAAACAGCTTGTTTTTAACGCCCAATATATTCATCAGGTGAACAAATAACCAGGTAAGCCAGGCAAAAAACCCCTGAAACTTCAAAAAAGGCAAATCCACAACCGCCAGTCCCCGCCCTACCGTAGCCATTGTCCCTAAGTCATGATAGGTGAACGGCTCTGTGGGCTGGTTATTTACCAGTTTAGTCATATTTTTAGCTAACTGCCGCCCCTGTTGAATGGCTGGCTGGGCAATTTGCGGATGGCCATTAGCCCAGTTCCCCTCTACCATGAGGGCCACATCGCCAATGGCATATACGTTCGGGACCCCCTGCACCTGATTGAGTTGGTCAACCAACACCCGGCCACCCTTGCCAATCACCTCGGTGGGCAGGCCAGTTAAGGGGCTGGCCTTTACCCCGGCAGCCCAAATCAGGGTTTTGGTTAGCAGTTTATCGCCCTCGCGGGTGTAGGCCGTCAGCCCATCATAGTCAGATACGTGCTTATTCAACAGTACGTTTACCCCCAGTTTCTGCATATACTCCAACGATTTTTGCTGCGATGGCACCGACATTGGCCCCAACAGTTCAGCTCCACCTTCGACCAGGTAAATCTGCATCTGCCGGAAATCGAGTTCGGGATAATCGCGTGGCAGCACGGTTTTACGCATCTCGGCAAAGGTGCCACTGAGTTCAACCCCGGTGGGGCCGCCCCCTACCACCACAATGTTCAGCAGCGCCTGCCGCTCGTCGGGGTCGGTGGTACTGAGGGCATCTTCAATATTTTGCAGCACCCGGTTCCGCAGAGCAATGGCCTCCGAGATGGTCTTCATCGGTAGGGCGCGCTCCTGAATGTTTTTCATCCCGAAATAGTTGGTATCGGCACCTGTGGCCAACACCAGGTAGTCGTAGGTGATCGGGCCAATTTCAGTATCGAGGGTGTTCGTGTCCGTATGAATCTGCGTGGCACTGGTGATGCGGATATTCACGTTTTTGCACGACCGAAACACCTTGCGCAACGGAAACGCAATAGATGAAGCCTCCAACCCGGCCGTAGCTACCTGGTAATATAGCGGCTGAAACTGGTGGTAATTGTTCCGGTCGATCAGCACTACCTGAAACTCTTCCCGGCGCGACAACCGCTTGGCCAATTCAAGCCCACCAAAGCCTGCGCCCACAATAACCACGCGCTTTCGGTCTGTTTGAGGTATGTTTGGATTCATAACTTTTGTTTCTGGGCATTGGGCTGAAGGCATCAGAGCCACCTTGCCGGCCTAGCCCAATGCCTCCGCCATATTCTTAGAAATTATCCGTTCGTAATGGGCTTCGTAGAGCGGGAGAATTTTACTGATCTCAAACTTTTTGGCCCGTTCCAGCGCATTGGCTTTAAAGGTAGGCAGATTCTCGTCGGCCAGTATATAGAGGGCATTTTTTACCATGTCGGCCACATCGCCTACATTACTCATAAAGCCGGTTACGCCCTGTACGTTCAGTTCGGGCAGGCCCCCGGCGTTAGAGGTAATCAGCGGCACTTCGCAGGCCAGGGCTTCCAGCGCAGCCAGGCCGAAGCTCTCATTTTCGGAGGGCATCAAAAATAAATCAGCTACCGATAATACCTCTTCAACCGCGTCGAGTTTACCCAGAAACCGGACATTCTCGTAAATACCCAACTCGCGAACGAGTTTTTCAATTCGCGCCCGTTCGGGGCCATCACCTACCAACAGCAGTTTGGCGGGCAGTTGTTTCTGCACCAGAGAAAACGTCATCACGGCATCGTCGATGCGTTTTACCCGCCGGAAATTCGATGTGTGTACAATGAGTTTTTCGCCATTGGGACAGATAGCCCGCTTAAAATGATCTTTATCCTGCCGTTTAAACCGACTCAGGTCGATGAAGTTAGGAATAACCTCAATATCGCGGGTAATGTTGAAATGCCGGTAGGTATCACTGCGCAGATCATCGGAAACGGCCGTTACCCCATCTGATTCATTGATACTAAACGTAACCACCGGCTCGTAAGAGGCATCTTTCCCCACTAAGGTTATGTCTGTACCATGCAGGGTTGTTACTACGGGTACGGTGCGGCCCTGTGCCCGCAATATCATTTTGGCCATGTAGGCTGCTGATGCGTGCGGAATAGCATAATGCACATGTAGTAAATCTACATTCTCGTTCAGCACCACATTCACCATTTCGCTGGCTAAAGCAGTTTCGTAGGGCGGAAACTGGAACAGCGGATACGACGGAATATTGACTTCATGGTAGAATACGTTCTCGTTAAAAAAATCGAGCCGGGGGGGTTGCTGGTAGGTAATAAAATGTACCTGATGCCCATTTTTGGCGAGCGCTTTTCCTAACTCGGTAGCCACCACACCACTGCCGCCAAACGTAGGATAACAGACAATACCAATTTTCATAGATGCAAGCGAAACAGGATAAAAGCGGTTTGGGCAAACAACACCAAAACAAGCCGAAAAATCCCACCCACTCAGTAAAGTAATCGGCAAGGCATAACGTATATGGCTTTTTTGCGTTAGCTTTATCCCTCAATATGACCCGTCCGCTACCCATATCGGCCTTTATTTACGGCTTTCTACGCCTAATTCGGGTGCAGAATTTGCTCATTGTGGTCGGTACGCAGTATCTGGCGCGGGTGTTTCTGATTGGCCCCCGCCAACAATGGCCCACTCTGCTCCTCGACCGGAATTTGCTGCTGCTGGCGTTCTCAACGGTCTGCATTGCTGCTGCGGGCTATGTCATCAATGACTATTTCGACATCAAGATTGATATTGTCAACAAACCGGAGCGGGTAATTATTGGCCGCTACCTAAAACGGCGGTGGGCTATTGGCACCCATCAGTTACTGAACGGGCTGGGTTGCCTGATTGGACTGTACCTTAGTCGCTGGGTATTTGTGGTGGAT
>JBBQUC010000463.1:0-3879 GCA_038212815.1 Cytophagales bacterium | reverse complement strand
TGCGCATAATGAACACGATAACCTGCTGGAACTACTGCCGCTGCTCACGGCCCAAAACTACCCGCTCTATGAAGTGCTGGTGATGGACGACCGCTCGACAGACCTCACCGACGTGCTGCTGGAGGAGATGGTACACCTGCTGCCCAACCTGCGTACCATCCGCATCGACGTGGAGCCTGATCACGTGACGCCCAAGAAATACGCGCTCACCATCGCCCTCAAAAAGGCCCTGTACCCTAGCGTGCTCCTCACCGACGCCGACTGCCGCCCCGCCTCCGATGCCTGGATCACGGGCATGGTAGAACCCCTGCAACAGTCGGCCACCGAGATTGTGCTGGGGGTGTCGCCTTATGAGCGGAGGCCCGGTTTCCTGAACTTCCTGATCCGGTCCGAAACGCTCTTTACCGCCGTGCAATACCTGTCGCTGGCCCTGGCCGGGCGGCCCTACATGGGTGTGGGGCGCAATCTGCTCTATCGCCGCGAGGTGTTTTTCCGGCACAAAGGCTTCTACAGCCACATGCGCGTGTGGGGTGGCGACGATGATTTATTTGTCAATGAAGCCGCCACGCCCCAAAATGTGGCCGTGGCTCTGCACCCCGACACTTTTACGACCTCGGCTCCCAAAGAGACCTGGGACGACTGGCAACGGCAGAAACAGCGGCACCTGAACGTGGGTAAACGCTACAAAACTGTTGATAAAGCGTGGCTCGGCCTCATCACTGGCTCGCAGGTGCTGACGTGGGTTTTGGGTCTCGGTGTGGGTCTTTACGCACTGTATCTGGCACTTACAGGGCAAAGAGTCGCCCTGCTGAATCCGCTTTTGCTGGGGGCAACGGGCCTGTTTGTGCTGCGTTTTGGCTTATTTTGGGGTATCATTGGCCGCATCAGCAACCGGCTGGGCAGGCAAATTCGCCCGTTCGCCATTCCCCTCACCGACCTCACGCTGGCCACCTATTATTGCCTCTCCACCCTCCGTATGGCCCTCACCTGGCGACGGAAACAGGGGGGCTGGTGATTGCTATTTATGGAACAACTCCTCACGTATTTTCCCAACATCACCGACGAGCAGCGGACGCAGTTTGCGGCGCTGGATGGGCTTTACCGCGACTGGAACGCCAAGATCAACGTCATCTCGCGGCAGGACATCGACGCGCTTTACGAAAAGCACGTGCTGCATTCGCTGGGTATTGCCAAAGTGATTCAGTTTAAGCCCGGCACCGAAATTCTGGACGTAGGTACGGGCGGCGGCTTCCCCGGCATTCCGCTGGCCATTCTGTTTCCGCAGGTGACGTTTCACCTCGTCGACAGCATTGGCAAGAAGATCAAGGTGGTGCAGGAAGTAAGCACCGCGCTGAGGCTGCAAAACGTACAGGCCGAGCAGGCGCGGGTTGAGCAAATAAAGGGCACGTATGACTTTGTGGTGAGCCGGGCCGTGACGCGGTTGCAGCCGTTTATGGGCTGGGTGCGCTACAAGATCACCAAGCGCGGTAACAACGACCTCAACAACGGTGTTCTCTACCTCAAAGGCGGCGACGTCACCGAGGAACTCGCCGAGATCCCCGAAAAACACCGCCTCTACAACCTCTCGGACTATTTCGAGGGTGAATTCTTTGCCACCAAGAAAGTAGTGTATATCAAGAAATAAACCGTGAACCCATTGCCATGAACGAGAAATTCACCAGCAGCAGCTTTAAAGACCCGATCCGGCAGGACGTGATCGAGTTTAACGACAAGGGCGTCACCTTCCGGGCCAAAAAGCTCATTGGCGGCACCGACAACTTCGTGTTCTTCTCCGACATATCGGGCGTGGAGATCGACAACGGCCTGTTTTTCGCCACCATCCGCATCATACCCCGCGCCCGGCCCGAGATCGTGATCAACAACTTCACCAAAGGTGACGCCCGCCGCGTGAAGGAGATCATCCTGGAAAACGTGCCTAACCCCCGTCCCGACACCTTCGGCAACCCCACGGGCTACGGGCAGCGGTAAATTTTCGGTCATGGGCCGTTTCGTAACGCGGTCATTAGGCATTGGTAGTCACAGCGTTGCCAGCCGAATGGCCAATGACGGTGCACTGAAACGACCAGTGCCGCGCAATCGATGACATTTTTTAGGCTAAATGCTTGCGTAGGACGCCTCAAGACCCTACTTTTGCACCACGATTTCACCACAACGAAGTCGTCCGGTCCTTCCCGAATAGCTCAGCCGGTTAGAGCATCTGACTGTTAATCAGAGGGTCGCTGGTTCGAGCCCAGCTTCGGGAGCAAAACCCCCAAATCAGCCGGATTTGGGGGTTTTTTGTGGTACAGTGTAACAGTGTTTGAGGCGAAGGAAAAGTTTGATGTCGAAAAACTCAACCTAATAAGTAAATAGTTCTTAGTCTGACATTTGTATTATTTACTGAATAGAGCGTACAACTGTATGGAAAGAAATTTAAAGTATCAATTGCTTATAGATAATCAGAGTTTGACAGTTCCTTGTCCTGACTTGTTAACTACAGAAGTAGAGAAAGAAAAGGATTCTTTCAGATGGTGTTGCGATCCAATCTCAGATGCCATGTTCTTGCCTAGCCTATTGGAGGACGAAGCCAAAAATAAGCCACCTAGAGAGCTTCATGGAGATTCAAAGCATTGTGGGGCGTGTGCTCTATCTTTATTTGATACCTTAGCTCAAGCGAAAAAGCATTTCATCAAATTTCCGCTACCTACAAGGCAAAAATTAGGCTACACACATGTGGCTAATGGCAAACTTTCCTGCCTAGACGGGAAAGTCTCTTCTTCGGATAAGAATGGGCATTTCCTGTTTTTTGAATATACTCAAGCAGATTTGTCAAGCAAATTTTCAATAATAGATCAGTTTTGATATGCAGACCTTATCAGGTATACCTATTCCACACTTGCCTATTGAAAATCTTCAAAAGGTTAGCGATTTAATGGAATATGATGGGCCTCTCTTGTCTCACTATAAAGATGAAAATAACAATGACTATTTATTCTACTGGGTGGATTTTAGCACTACACACAATCGGTGGCTAGTTTGGCAGATTTCAAACTCAGATCTTTTTGATTATATACATAGCTATTTGCCATTGTTAGATATAATGAAAGGCGTTTCAATATTTTTTAGTATTGAGGTTAATAAAGATACTTTCTATGAAAATATTCAGATGATCAATTTTTCATCCTTACCTGTAGAATACTTACCTGAAGATAACAGCTATTATGAATTTGATATAAATCCTATTTATTTAGGTGTCAATAAGTATGAAAATCCCACTCAGTCTTTGTTAAGGATGAGAGAGAATGGATATTATTTTAAATTGAAAACAAATACCCCAAGATATGGTAGGGCGGTTAAAATTAAAGACGCAGGTGATTTTTTGATTGATATCAGTAAATCAGCTTCCGAATATGTAATCAATGATTTTTACAATAAATACAAGAGCGAATACTCCAACATAGATACGTTTAATCTCGTTCTGGCAAATATTAAAAAGGCATCTGAACCTTTTGTTGTAAACACTAAATTCAGCAGTTTTGAAGTAATGCTTAGCCTTGACACTGTTATGGGATTTAATGGCGAAACAAATGAATTGAGGAATTGGCGTAAAGAAGTTTTTAAAAGGTACAACGAAGATGTGATAGATGTTGAATACGATTCTCCTGAAGCTTTGAGTATATTAACGAAAAAATTCCCAGATAAGAATGTTCGTAACAAAATAATTAAACCAATACTTGATATCCTTTCTAATCCTGAATATACATTGGAAACTCGTGATTCAAAGAGTTTGAAAATAGTTACTCATCAGGCGATTGATAAAGAAGTTTACAAAAAGTATATATCTGTAACTGAGAAAAAAAGTAGAAATATAAAAAAGAA